>WFQP01000052.1 GCA_015487015.1 Thiomicrorhabdus sp. | reverse complement strand
TTGGTCAGTGATTGCAATATGATTAATTTTGGCCACTGCATTAATTGAGGACGAAAGCTCAAGGCGTGTTGAAAACCAATAAAGGGTAAAAAAGATTCATCGATCCAGAGCCAGCAACCGATGGCTTTAAGTTGTTTGATGAGTGGTTCAAAGTCGGTTACGTCCTGATATTTACCTTGTGGGGTGCAGGGGTTGACCAGTACCACGATGCTGTTTGAGGTTAATTTAGCAGCTTGTTTGGCATGGAGTTTGAACGTTGGCGAAAGGGATGTATTGGGGACTTCCATTACGGTGGTGCTGTGTGCTTGTGCGCCACGTTGGTATTCGCTGTAAATTGGGGTAATCAGTAAAGTGGTGTCTGGCTTGAGTTGTGAAAACAGCTGTAAAATGGCACTTGAAATACCATTGGTTAACGTTACTTGGTTTGCTGCGATCTTAAACTTTTTGGTCAGTCTTTCAGTGAGCGATATGGCTTGTTGGTCAGGGTAGTGTTTGAGCGTGACTTGTGCATTTTGCGTGAGTTGTTGCCAAGGAATATGGGGTGATATGGGATTAATACTGGCTGAAAAATCCAGTACGGTATCCAGTGTTTTTTGGATTGATTGCGATTGTGTTCGAGCAAAGTCGTAAACTTGTCCGCCATGTATTGTGGTCATAGTGAGGCTTTTATTTGCTTGTGATTAAAAACGTAAGTAGTGGTAACCGTAGTCACCGTCGGTACAGACGCTGGCATGTTGGATGTCGAGAAGAATGGGGGTTGAAAACAGAGGGCCATCGGTCACAATAGTATGAAATTCGCCGCCTTCGGCACAAACATCAATATCGAGTGCTTCCAGTTCAGCAATGGTGCTCTGATTAAAGGGTTTCCCCAAAAACTCGGCTGGAACTATTTGAGGCTGAATGGCAATAATATGTGCTTGAAATCCCGCCTGAAGAAATTCCGCTACCAAGGCGTGATGATCCTGTTGCCAGAGCGGAAATAATGGCGTTGTTTGCGTGGCTTCTCCTTGTGTTTCTTGCCAGTCTCGATGGGCTTGCAGATCAATATCGCCTAGTACTAAATGTGCTGTTCCAGAGTGTTTCATCTGCTGTAAAGCGGCTTGAAATTGTTTGAGGTACGCTTCTTTAGAGGTTGGTTGTGCCAGCAGGGGAAGGCCCAGTGCATCGGCCTGTTGTTGAATAATGGCTTTGGGCAGATGATGCGCACGTGAAAGCGTATTGTCTTCATTCATCATGGTTAACAGCCCTTTTGGCTGATGCCCGATTTGCTGCATTTTATACAGTGCCAAGCAGGCGTCTTTACCCCCACTCCATGAACAATAGAAAGGGGTGTTTTTTTGGCGTGTGTGCATATTAAAAGTCCACGCCAATTTGAGCTTTTATACCACTTTTATAGGCGTGTTTTTCCTCTTTTATTTCTGAAACGGTGTCTGCTATTTCTTTTAATTCGGCGAGTGCAGAGCGTCCCGTGATCACAGCATGTTGCATGGTAGGTCTGTTTTTAAGCGTGGTTAACACGTGCTCTTTTTCTAAGTATTGGTAGCTGAGTAAGTAGGTCAGTTCGTCCAAGACCACTAAATCATAGCTGGCATCGGTCAGCATTTTTTGAGCAACCGCCCAGCCTTTTTTTGAGGTTTGAATGTCTTGGGTACGGTCTTGAGTATCCCATGTAAAACCATCACCCAGTACATGCCATTCGCAGTTGGGTTGTGCGCTAAAAAAAGCCTCTTCACCCGTATCGGTACGGCTCTTGATAAATTGGCAAACGCCGACTTTCATGCCATGCCCTAATGCTCGTGCGACCATGCCAAATGCCGAGGTGGATTTGCCTTTTCCATTACCAGTAATCACCAGTAAAAGCCCTTTTTCGTCCGTGGCTTTTGCCATGGAGGTTTCTATTTGGCTTTTTTTACGTTCCATTTTGGTTTTATGGTATTTATTTTGTTTTTCGTCGATCATTTTGGTGCCTCAAATGATGTAGCTGTCTTATGGGTAAGTTTACCTTTCTCTTGTCGTAAAATGGAAGAGGATAGGGCGTGAGAGACGAGCTGTGCGAGTGTCTCACCAAGTCGTGTGTGTTTGCCACAGTATGAGATTGTGTTGCCTTGGGGAGCGCAGGCGATAGCTGTGGCGTCCGTTCCTGTTCCAGTCGCAATTTGTTGAGTGAGTGGACTTTTAATGTGTAGATTTTGTAAGGTTGCGGCTTTGGCTTCGGTGATAATGCTCAGTGCTTCGACCATCGTTTTGTCTTGTAGCGGTGTATTTATCATAACAAAAATATTAATGGTGCCTTGGGGAAGCTTGGGCTCAAATAAGTGTGGATAATCGGCTGGGTCTCCTGCACGTCTGGCATTGGCAAGCCCACTGGTTAAGGCAACGGAAATAACAACATTCTCAATCGTTTGGCTCACAACGCGTAGCGAGTGCATGGAGGCTGCCGTCATCATACCTATGGTTGTGGCTGATAAGGCGTGAGTTTGGGCAAAAAGGGATAAGGTCTCTTCTGGTGAGAGGACTGGCGCTTCTTTATCATAAGGGCAGTTTGCTACTTTTAAATTAAGTAGGTATTTGGCTTTTGC
>WFQP01000051.1 GCA_015487015.1 Thiomicrorhabdus sp. | reverse complement strand
TAAAAGTTTGCCTATTACTCATAACCACCTCTAGAAAGCCATTTGAAATAAAAAATATTAGAACTCAAGAATCAGAAGAATCTAAATGACCAGCCACGTCATCAAATCGGGTTTTCCAACTGTTTAACACGGAAGAGTTACCCTGTTTTACCAAGCAAGTTCCCTGAAGCAAAGAGGTATTTTCAGTCACATCCCATTCAGAAGCTGGTGCATGGTTCAACGCTTTTAACGCCTCCAAATCCTTTGGGTGCAATTCAATGGAAAAAAATTTTACTTCATCAGGTAAGGCATGAACGGCTTCTTCAATTGCTTCGAGTACCCACTCTTTATGCGCACTGACTTCTTTCTTGATAACCGTTTGTGCAATGTGCAGTGCCAGCTCGGCTAGCTCAGAAAACACCTGTTTTTCGAGTTGATTATAAGGCTGTTTAAGCATTAATAAAAGCGCGTCTAATTCGACAAGTTTAGGAGATAGCGCATCACGACTTTCTTTTAAGGCCAACTCTTTTGCCTCCATTCGTCCTTGTTCAGCCCCTTCATTCAGGCCTTTTTCAATTCCTGATTGATACCCCTCTTTATAGGCTAAATCATAGGTCTCTTTTTTAAGAATTTCGACTTTTTGCTGCGCTTCGATCTTTGCCTCTGATCTTACATTAGATTCAATACCCTCTTCAGCTTCTAAGCCTTCATGAGCATGATCTTTCCCCCCCCCCCTTACTTTCTCTTTGGGTGCATTCAAATCAAAACGATTAGGCTGCCACGCCTCAACCTTAGAGGACTCTAACCCATCCGCAGAGACCAGTCGGGTCAACACTGGCTCTTTTAATAACTTATTAAGCGACTTAAAGCCCTTCATTTACAAGAACTCCTCACCACCACCAGGCATCATTACCTTATCTTCATCAGCCAAACGTCTGACCGTTAGAATGATTTCACGCTGCGCATCTTCCACCGCACTGAGTTTCACCGGAGGCCCCGTTTCTAAATCATCACGCATAATATCGGCTTGTCGCTTGGATAAGTTGCCCAAAAACTTTTCTTTCAGGTCTTTATCTGCCCCTTTCAATGCCACAATCAGTACATCACTTGGTACTTCAGCCACAATGGTTTGAATACCACGGTCATCAATACCACCAATGTCTTCAAAGACAAACATTTTATCTTGAATATTTTTACTCACGTCTTCGTGCTCTTCAGCAATGTCATCCAGTATTCGGGTATCCACGCCGCCGCCAACTAGGTTTAAAATTTCCGCAGCACGTTTTTCACCCCCAATCGTGGCCAATTTACCCCCCTCACCATCACTGGAGGCATTTTCAAGCACACTGTTTAAATCAAACAAGGCTCTTGGCTGAATCGTGGTCAAGGTCGCTATTCGATAAACCACCTCGGCCTGGAACCGCTCGGGAATTCCTCTCAATACTTCAGCCGCCTGATCGGAGTCAAAATAAGACAATACAATCGCGACCACTTGAGGATGCTCATTACGCAACATATTGGATATGGTAGATGGATGTTGCCATTTGAGAGCTTCGAGCCCTTTTACTTGATCGCCAAGCAATGCCGCGTCCATCAAGTGACCACCTCCATCACCTAAGGCATCCGCCATTAACGTTTGTGCATATTCACTTGGATCAATACCCAGAGCATCTTCACCGGACTCTTCCAGAAAACTTTTCATCACTCGATGAATATCAGCATGGGAAACATTATCCACCGAGGTCATCGCCGACCCCACTTGTTGTACCTCTCTAGGGTTCAGCTCTTTTAATACCTTAGCCGCTGTCTCTTGCCCTAAAGAAAGCAATAAAATTGCCGCTTTATCTAAACTAGATAATTCATTTTCTGAGGCGACTTCTTCAATTTCAGACTCGGGCATTTTTACTCTCCTGAAAGCCATTGTTTAATGACATGTGCAGCCATTTTTGGGTTCTCTGCTGCAATCGTTCGAACTCTTTCAAGCAATAGGTGCTCCTCTTCTGATCCGGCACCCACTTCATCTGCTGTTTGCTCTACCTCTTTATTCATCTCTTCAAGAGCTTTTGCAATCTCATCAGTATTCTCTAAATCGTCCCCTTCATCCACAGCATCTTCGGGGTAGTCCAGATAGGTCTCTTCTTTCTTCGACAAATCTTTTAACATTGGGCGGATCACCCCAAAAATAATAATCAGAACCGCTAATCCCGCCAGCACTTGCTTCACTAAATCTAAGAACCAACTCTCCTGCCAAATAGGGGGCGCTTCAAACACCTCTTCCTGTTCTGCAATAAAAGAGGCGTTTACAATGCTTAACGTATCTCCTCTTGTTTCATCCAAACCAACCGTATCACTGACCAATCGTCTAAAACGCAATAGCTCTTCTTCTGTTAATGGCGTACGAACCAATAAACCTTCTTCATCTAAGTGTGTTTTATCATCTAACACAACCGCAACTGAGAGGCGGTGGATATTACCCACTGCATTTTTAATATGACTAATCGTTTTATCCAGCTCATAGTTTA
The DNA here is from genome assembly GCA_015487015.1 of Thiomicrorhabdus sp. GTDB lineage: Bacteria > Pseudomonadota > Gammaproteobacteria > Thiomicrospirales > Thiomicrospiraceae > Thiomicrorhabdus. The sequence continues at coordinate 21,277 of WFQP01000051.1, read as the reverse complement.
CGGTTTTCTTTTCACTGGAACTTTTTAAATTAGGATCTTTATTCGCTCCCGTATACCCCTCTTCTGGCGCAAGCCCCGCTCGTGGCGGCTGGTTGGTTAAAGCACCTGGAATACCAATAGGGCCTTCATTTCGATTAATCTCTTTTTGCGACTGTTCAGAGCGAATAGCTTCTGGATCTGGCTCATAGTTTTCACGAGTCTGCTCTTGCTGAGTAAAATCGAGTTCAGCTGTGACTTGTGCTCGAACCTTGCGCTCCCCCCCTACAATAGGGGTCAGTAAACTGATAATACGATGGGACAGCGTCTCTTCAACCGAGCGCGTATAATCCAGCTGTTTCATGCTCATATTCATCCCGGTCGTTGCCGAGTTGCTGGTCAATAAATTTCCTTGCTGATTAACTACCGTTACCGATTTTGAGTCCATATTCGGCACACTGGATGAGACCATATGCACAATTGCACTAACCTGCTCTTCATTTAAAGAGCGCCCAGGATAAAGCTTAACAACAACAGAAGCGGATGGTTTTTGGCGTTTTCGAACAAAAACAGAACGTTTAGGAAGGCCGAGCATAACACGAGCCGATTTGACCGCATTCAATGAAGCCACCGATTTTGCCAGCTCTCCCTCTAAAGCACGATGGTATTGTGTGGTCTCTTTAAACTGAGAAATACCAAATCCCTGCTCAATATCCAGTAACTGATACCCCGTTGCCGCCTCTTTAGGGTAACCCGCGGCGGCCATTTTTAAACGCAAAGAAGGAACCAGTTCAGTTGGAACCAAAATCCCCCCACTGGCATGGTCAATTTGATAATCCACCGCTTGCTGCTCTAAGGTTTGAACAATTTCACTTAAATCTTTAGCATCCATACTTCCAAAAAGTAGAGAGTACGGTTTGCTTTGAGACCAAAATAGCAACCCGACAATCAGCGCAATGGTGGCGGCTAAAGCAATCACCAAGCTAATTTGTTTTGCAACGGAAAGCGCCGTTAAATTATTTAACAGCGTTGAGCCAGGAGTTTCTGGCAACTGAGGTTCTGGTGTATTGTTTATAGAGGCTTGCTGTTCGGCCATGTTCGTCTTCTACCGTTTTCTCAGTAAGGACACGTAAGTAAGAGTGTGCGATGAAAAGGTGTTCTATGTGTGGATTTGGGAGCAATCCCCCTAAAAACCCTATCGTTACATAGGCATGTTAATAACTGTTTTATAAGCTTCTACCAATTTATTACGAATTTGAGTCATTGCCTGAAAGGATAAACTGGCTTTTTGTGCCTGCAACATCACTTCTGAAAGCTCCATATCAGGATCGCCTTTCTCAAAGGATTTTTTCATATCCCCCGCTTTATGTTGCTCAGTACTCACCGCTTCAACCGATTTTGCCAATAAATCGGCAAAACCATCTGCCGTCTCTTGACCCGTCTCTTTTTGCCCAACGTTAGACACCTCTGTCAAACTATCGACAGGTTTCGACTGTGCCTGAGCGGCCAATGAGCGCATTTGCAACATTAAACTTTGGGTATCAATCTGACTCATGGCTGCTTACCCCTTTAAATAAAGGCCCTTCTACTCTTTTCATAAAAAACTCTATTGTCATTATCACACAATTTCCCCATCAAAAACAGCAATTGATATGCCAAAAGTATCAAAATACATTATGTAACAATGAATAGTACCTCCTTATGGAACAGCAACCCCCTGCTCCTTTAATCTAGCCAGCTTGTAACGCAAGGTTCTTGGGCTAATGTTTAATATTTCTGCTGTTTTTTGTCGATGCCCACCATTTAGCTTAAGAGTCTCCAGAATTAATTGTGTCTCTCTGGCCTTTAAATCTAAAGGGTATTCCACTGGCTTAAAATCATCTGCTAAAGGAGGCTTCTTCTGAGATTTTTCTTCACTCACTACTTTGTTTACCGCGCCTTCACACGGCTCAGCCTCTTCTTTTTTCTCCCCCCCTAAAACAGACAGACATTCATGATCAAGTAAAATATCACTCTCTCGGATGGTGTCTCCCGACATCATCACCAGCGCGCGCTGAATAACATTATCTAACTCTCTAATATTACCAGGCCAAGAATATTCAATTAAACGCTTCATAGCCTGAGCAGACACCATTGGCTCAACCCGTTTTGAACCACAATGACGGTGTAATAAACGCTCAGCAATCGCTGCAATGTCTCGAGGCCGCTCCCGTAAAGGAGGTAAATGCATAGGAAAAACATTTAAGCGATAAAATAGGTCCTCTCTAAATAGACCTTGTTTAATCGCTTTTTTCATATTTATATTGGAGGCACTGAGTACTCGGACATTCAGCTGAATCGTTTTCGTTCCTCCAATACGCTCCACCTCTTTTTCTTGCAATACTCGTAATAACTTCGCTTGCAGCTCAGGTTTCATCTCACCAATTTCATCTAAAAAAATGGTGCCCTGCTGTGCTTGCTCAAACTTACCTGGCATAGCTTTGGCCGCCCCCGTAAAGGCTCCTTTTTCATGACCAAATAAAATAGCCTCCAACATACCTTCTGGAATGGCGGCACAGTTGATCGCCACAAAAGGCTGTTGCGCTCGATCCGACTGATTATGAATATAGCGAGCAAGTACCTCTTTACCCGTACCACTTTCACCACTGATTAAAATACTAGTTTCACTTTCAGCAACGCGCTTTGCCATGGTTTTAAGTTGTTGAGAAGCGGGGTCTGCCACCACAAAATCATCTTCACGGGAGGCATCTCGATTAAAGTATGTTTTAGCTTTTTCAACTAAAACACTGGCCTCAAATGGCTTAACAATATAATCCACACTGCCTGCTTTCATTGCCTCCACCGCCTGCTCAATCGTGCCATAGGCAGTCATTAACACAACGGGTAAGTAAGGTTTAATGGCACGAATTCGAGTCATTAAGGCATAACCATCCATCCCATCCATGCGAATATCACTGAAGACCATACCAATTTCATCATCCAGAGCGACTAAAGCCTCTTCCGCACTGCTGACTGCAATCACCTCAAACTCATTGACAGAGAGAATATCCACTAATGCCTCTTGCAGCTCCGCATCGTCTTCAACCACCAAAATTTTTGCAATACTCATTCTAGCTCCCTAACGCTCATTAATGGCAGTCGAATACCAAATCTTGAGCCATGTCCAACAATGGACTTCACCCAAGCCTTACCCCCATGCGCTTCAGCAATCGCTCTCACCACCGCCAATCCCAATCCAGTCCCTTTTGCTCGACTGGTATAAAAAGGTTCAAAAATTTTTTCCAGTAATTCCGAATCAACACCTGGGCCATCATCCACCACAACCAAATCCACTTGCTTCTCAGAAATTTTATTCACCAAAACCTGAATGGTTGCATGCTGACACACCACATCGATTGCATTGCCAATCAGATTTTGCAAAGCGGTTAATAAGGCATCTTTATCACCAATCACCACCAAGCTTTCATCAACAGATTCAAAAACAATCTCACTTTCAGAACATGCCACCTGTGTTTCAATGTTTTTTTCAAGTTGCTCCAGCAGTTCAGACAGCTCAATACGCTGCTCACTCCCTTTGCCTCCACGTGCATACTGCAACATATCCTTCACCAACCCTTCAAGATGATTCAGGCTGTTCAATGCCTTTCCAACAAACTTCTCTCTCTTTTCTTCGTTGAGTTTATCGGTATTTAATTGTGAAACGTACAACAGAGCAGACGCAAGCGGAGTTCTAATTTGGTGCGCTAGCGAAGCGGCCATTTCACCCATGGAGTGCAAACGCTGATGCCGGCTTACATGCGCTTGCAGTGCTCTCGCCGATGTCACATCCTGAATCAATAAAATCTTACCTGCCGCTTCATCTAAACACGCTTCAGACAACTGATACACCACATCATCATGGGTAATCAACTCCCCAGCATCATTCGCAATCAAAAATACATTCATGACCACAATATCCCAATCTCGTCCGAGTGCATCCTTTCCTAAAATTGCCTCAGCACTTGGGTTCATCTCTGCCACCTCCCTCTGCTCATTCAACACAATCACGCCCGCAGGCAACAGATTCAACAATCGGCTTAACCGATCGGCAACACGACGCTTCTCTTGGTCACTTTTAGCCAACTGCCCCTGAAGGTGCACCACTTGCTCTTGCAATCCATCATACGCATTGGTTAACTGCATCGAGGTGGCATTAAACAATTCAAATGCTTGCTCAAGCTCTTTCAATCGACTCTGTTCAACGTCATTTAGCATGGCTATTTCCCAAATTTAAGTCAGCTCATATTTGCGTATTTTTTCAACTAAGGTCGTTCGATTTGTCTGCAAAAGCTTGGCAGCTTGAGAAACATTGCCCTCCGTTTGAGCAAGCGCTTGCTGAATTAACTGTACTTCCATCTCAACCAAATATGACTTTAAATCAATACCCTCTTTTAAATTAGCCGTGGGCATATTAGGCTCTGCCTCTGTTATATCGGGTGCCGATACAGTGTTTTCTTCTTTAGGTTCTGGCTCAGGTAAAGATTCTTCTTGAACACTTAAGCTTTTTTTCTCCCCCCCCTCTTGAGTAGGGGTAGATTTAATTAATTGAGCATTTTCAGGAAAATCAATTTGATACTTACGCGGAAGGTCTTCGTAATCGACGGGTAAATCGGGAAACAGAATAGACAACCGTTCAACCAAGTTACCCAATTCTCTTACATTCCCTGGCCAAGAATAGTGCTGCAAAGCAATCATTGATTTTTCTGTCAAACGAGGAATTTTTCGCCCCTCATCCTGAATCTTTTTGAATAAAAAGTCCAGTAGATCACCAATATCTTCAGGGCGATCTTTCAGTGAAGGCATCTCAATTGGGAATACATTCAAGCGATAAAAAAGATCCTCTCGAAACTCGCCAGCCTCAATACTCTCCTCTAAATCACGATGCGTCGCGGCAATTACTCGAATATCACATTGAAAACTTTTATTCCCCCCCACCCGCTCATAGCTACGCTCCTGCAATACACGTAGCAGCTTTACTTGCATCGGTAGAGGCATATCCCCAATTTCATCCAAAAAGATAGTGCCTTTTTCGGCCATTTCAAAACGGCCTTTTCGAGCTGTAATCGCCCCCGTAAACGCCCCCTTTTCATGACCAAACAGTTCACTTTCAAGCAACTCTGCTGGAATAGCACCACAATTAATAGGAACAAAAGGACGATCTGCTCGCGCGGATGCATTATGCAAGGCCTGAGCCACCACCTCTTTACCCGTACCAGAATCACCTAGAATCAATACCGTTGCATCCGTTTGTGCTACTTGCTGAACTAAGGTTTTAACCCTTCGCATCGCTGAACCATCCCCTACCAAAGAGGAAAAAACATCTTGAGACATTGAGTGGATTCTCACTATTATTGAGGCCTTTGCACAAGGAGAGGTGCGAAAGTCTCTTATATTGTTTTCTATAACCACTACCTAGCGTAGTGATCAATTATACGCAGCGACTACTAAAGCAACCTTTAAAACAGGTTATTTCAAGAATGAACGGAGTCGTTACTTGTTTTTAAACTCCTTTATATAGCGGTTTACAGTAAATGTCAAAAAAATGACGGGGGCTTTTAAATAGGTATAAAAAAACCCGCTTAAAAGCGGGTTTTTAAAAAATTAAAATCAATCAAAAAATTAGTTTTTATCTTGATCTACAATTTTATTTGAAGCAATCCAAGGCATCATGGCACGTAATTTTTTACCAACCACCTCAATACCATGCTCTTCATTATTACGGCGTGCAGCAGTCATTGAAGGATAGTTGCTTTGCCCTTCTAAAATGAACTGCTTCGCATACTCACCCGACTGAATATTTGCCAATGCTTCGCGCATTGCACGACGCGACTCTTCGTTGATAACTTTTGGCCCAGTCACATACTCACCATACTCGGCGTTATTAGAGATTGAGTAGTTCATGTCAGCAATACCACCTTCAAACATCAAGTCAACAATCAACTTAAGCTCATGCAAACACTCAAAATAAGCCATCTCTGGCTCGTAACCTGCTTCAACCAACGTATCAAAACCTGCTTTAACCAGCTCAACCGCACCACCACACAGTACCGCTTGCTCACCAAACAGATCCGTTTCACACTCATCACGGAACGTAGTTTCAATAATACCAGTACGACCACCACCTACACCTGAAGCGTAAGACAAAGCAATCGCTTTTGCATTACCAGAGGCATCTTGCTCTATGGCGATTAAATCAGGAATACCACCACCACGAACAAACTCAGAACGTACTGTATGTCCCGGAGCTTTAGGTGCAATCATAATCACATCTAAGTCTTTACGTGGAACCACTTGGTTATAGATAATTGCAAAACCGTGAGCAAAAGCCAATACCGCACCTTGCTTAATATTTGGCTCAATCTCTTCTTTATAAAGAACCGACTGAAACTCATCTGGCGTTAAAATCATAACAACATCAGCGCCTGCAACAGCGGTTGCTACATCTGCAGTTTTTAAACCATACCCTTCAGCCTTTGCAATAGAGCTTGAATTGGCACGCAAACCAACCGTAACATCCACACCTGAATCTTGTAAGTTACATGCGTGTGCATGCCCTTGAGAACCAAATCCAATAATAGCTACTTTTTTACCCTTGATAATAGATAAATCACAATCTTTATCGTAATAAACTTTCATGTTGTTATTCCTTAATAAATATATAAATTAGTCAAAAAGTTTTATAACCACTCAGCCCCACCTCAAAGGCGAACTGAGTCGTTATTTAAAATCATATGTGCAAACACTTCTCACCGCGCATCACACCCACGGTACCAGAACGAACCGTTTCAAGAATCAACCCAGGGTCAATGACATCAATAAAAGCATCCAACTTGGCCGATTTACCTACCATCTGAACGGTGTAAGTCGTGGCTGTTACATCAATAATATCACCGCGAAAAATCCCCACTAATCGCTTGTACTCTTCGCGAGTATCACCTGTTGTAGACAGCTTAATCAGCATAAGCTCTCGCTCAATATGCAGTCCTTCTGTTAAATCAAGAACCTTGACCACATCAATTAAACGATTTAAGTGCTTAACAATTTGCTCCACTTCCAAGGCCGTTCCACTGGTCACCAGCGTTAAACGCGATAAGGAATCATCTTCCGTCGGCGCAACCGTTAACGCATGAATATTGTAACCACGCGCAGAAAAAAGCCCCGAAACTCGAGAGAGCGCACCCGATTCATTTTCAATTAGCATAGAAATAATATGTTTCATCTTATTCTCCTATACCAAAATCATTTCATTCAAACCAGCACCTGCTGGAATCATTGGGTACACATTTTCTTGTTGATCCGTAATGATATCCACAAAAACCAGTCGATTTTTATACTTCTCAGAAAACACTTCATCCAACTGAGATTGCAAGGTACTCGGATCATCAATACGCACACCCACGTGCCCATAAGACTCTGCGAGCTTCACAAAATCAGGAAGAGAATCCATATAAGACATCGAATATCGACGCTCATAAAAGAACTCTTGCCACTGTCGAACCATTCCTAGGAAGCCATTATTTAAACAAATAATTTTCACGGAAAGCCCGTACTGCAAACAAGTAGAAAGCTCTTGAATATTCATCTGAATCGAACCTTCGCCGGTCACACAAACAACCGTTTCATCTGGAAACGCCATTTTAGCGCCCATTGCCGCAGGTAAACCGAAGCCCATCGTACCCAAACCACCCGAGTTCAACCAACGACGCGGTTTGTCAAAGGGGTAATATTGCGCCGCAAACATTTGGTGCTGCCCTACATCTGAAGAGACATATGCATCGCCATTCGTTGCTTTCCAAACCGCTTCCACGGCGGCTTGAGGCTTGATTTTTGAACCACTACTGTCATAACGCAGGCAGTTGGTTGCACGCCAGCCTTCAATTTGAACCCACCAATCGGCTAACGCCTCTTGATCAGACACCAACTCTGTTTTATCTAAAACACGTAGCATTTCATTTAAAACTTGCTTAACAGGACCAACAATCGGGATATCCACCATCACATTTTTAGAAATGGATGCCGGATCAATGTCCACATGAATAATTTTAGCATCTGGGCAAAACTTTTCTAAATTGCCTGTCACTCGATCATCAAAACGGGCACCGATTGCAATAATAAGGTCACTATTATGCATGGATAAATTTGCTTCATAAGTACCATGCATACCCAGCATACCAACCGACTGTTTATCCGACGCCGGAAACGCACCTAACCCCATTAAGGTTTGGGTAATCGGAAAACCTAACTTATGCGTTAACGCCACCAATTCAGTGGACGCACCACCTAAAATAACGCCCCCACCAGTATATAAAATAGGTTTTTTTGCCGAAAGCATCATCTCTACGGCTTTTTTAATCTGTCCTCCATGTCCTTTTGTTATAGGCAAATAGGAGCGCATCTCAACTTCTTGAGGATATTCATAGTTGCTTTTGGCATTTTGTACATCTTTTGGAATATCGATGACAACTGGGCCAGGTCGGCCCGTTGTGGCTAGATAGAATGCTTTTTTGAGCGTACTAGCAAGGTCATCAACATTCTTGACCAAGAAGTTGTGTTTAACGATGGGTCTAGTTACGCCAACCGTGTCAATTTCTTGAAATGCATCCAAACCAATCATTCCGGTCGGAACTTGGCCTGTAATGCAGATCAGAGGAATTGAGTCCATATAAGCGGTTGCAATGCCTGTCACAGCATTGGTCGCACCTGGACCAGACGTAACCAGAACCACTCCTGGTTTACCTGTAGAACGAGCATAACCATCTGCGGCATGCACCGCAGCCTGCTCGTGACGCACCAATATATGGCTTAAATTTTTCGCGTCAGTATCTAAAGCATCATAGATAGGCAATACAGCCCCTCCAGGATACCCCCAAAGATGTTCTACGCCCTCATCTTCCAAATAATGGATCAGAATTTGGGCACCCGTCATTTCCACAACATTGATCCTCTTTATTTTTTTAATCGTTCAGTAATTGAAAAAAATTTCACGACGTTTTTTAAACGTGGAAAAAGAGGATTATATAAGATTTTAGGGCAGTTTTGAACTTCAATGAACGCTTAATTTATTTTAAATACGTTTTTTCTAAAACTCCGATTTAATTAAGGGATTTGTTCATCGGCTTCCTAAGATTGATAGGCCGTCTGAAATAAAAATTTACGATAATGTTGCAACTCCTCAATGGATTCTAAAACATCCTCCAATGCCAAGTGCGCTCCCCTCTTTTTGTGCGATTGATAAACGGTAGGTGCCCAGCGTTTAGAGAGCTCTTTCAATGTACTTACATCCAAATTACGGTAATGAAAGAAAGCCTCTAATTCAGGCATGTCTTCCACCATAAAACGACGATCTTGACAGATACTATTGCCACACATTGGAGACTTTCCTGCTGAAACATATTGCTGTAAAAACTGAATGGTTTGCGCTTCTGCCTCTTGCATTGTTGTGGTGCTTTCTAACACTCGTTGCGTCAAACCCGAACTACCATGATGCGTTGTGCACCATTGATCCATCCCCTCTAAAATAGATTTTTCTGTTTGAATTGCAAACACAGGCCCTTCTGCCAACACATTCAAATCACTATCCGTTACTACGGTTGCAATTTCAATAATGGTATTTTTTTTAGGATCCAGCCCTGTCATTTCCAGGTCAATCCAAATTAAATTTTTATCAGACTTCATAATCCATTCTCTTTTCACATACAATACGCATTATATTAACTTAAAAGCTTATATAAAATCATGAACTGGATTACTACCCTCTTTTTAATAGCCCTCTTCTCTAGCCTGATTATTGAAGTTTGGCTCAGCATTAAAAATCAACTTCATATTAGTAAAAACCGTACACAAGTCCCCGATGAGTTTAGCGAGGTTGTGACACTTGAGGCCCATCAAAAAGCCGCCGATTACAGTCAAGCAAAATTACAACTGGGTCGCCTTGGCTTATTTTATGATACGGCGATTATTCTCTTCATGACTTTAGGCGGTGGCTTTCAAGATATTTACAACTTATGGTTAAACAGTGGCCTAGAACCTATTTGGCGCGATGTACTGTTCTTAATGTCCACGCTATGGATACTCTCTCTGCTCCACCTACCTTTCTCCATCATGAGCACCTTTAAGATTGAGACCGATTTTGGGTTCAATAAAACCACTCCTACAAAGTTTATCAGTGACTTAATCAAACAGTGGGCACTTATGATTGTACTGGGTGTACCATTAATCTGGGTAGTATTAAGTATTATGACTAACTACATCGATCAAATGTGGTGGCTCTACACCTGGATTGTTTGGATGGGCTTTCAATTTATTTTAATGTGGGCATACCCAAAATGGATCGCCCCTATCTTCAATAAATTTTCACCCCTTGAAGATGAAGAGATGAACCAACGCATTACCCAATTACTTGAACGAACAGGTTTTGAATCAAACGGTATTTTTGTTATGGATGGCTCTTCACGCTCTGGTCATGGCAATGCTTACTTTACAGGCATGGGTAAAAATAAACGCATTGTCTTTTTTGATACCTTGCTCGAGAAACTCAGCCCTGAAGAAGTAGAGGCAGTATTAGCACATGAACTCGGCCACTTCAAACACGGACACATTCGCCAACGCCTCATTGAGAGTACCGTTATTACCTTAGCTGGACTTGCACTATTAGGTTGGTTAATTCAACTTCCTGAGTTTTATACCGGCTTAGGCATGACCAGCGAAACCCCTGCCGCGGCACTGTTACTCTTTATGACGGCCGTACCTGCACTGTTCTTTTTCATGGGACCTTTAAGTGCTCTTAAAAGCCGCAAACACGAATTTGAAGCAGATGCCTTTGCCGCCCAACATGTGGGAGCTGAACACTTAATTTCAGCGTTACTCAAAATGTACCGAGACAACGCCAGTACATTAACACCCGATCCAAGTTACTCCGCTTACCACGACAGTCACCCTCCAGCAAAAATCAGAATTGACCACTTAAAAACGCTGTTAAACCATCACAATACAACAAGCTTAGGGGATACGAAACAATGAGCCATACAACCCAAACAGAAAAACCACTTGAGCAGCAATTCTGCCAACCGATCGAAAAGGGAACAAAGCCTTTAATTATCCCAGTCATCGAAAGCCATTTAAGCCAACTCCAAGGCTGGGAATCTCCGATAAACTATAGTGAAATCAGCAAAACATTTACTTTTAAAAATCACTTACAAGTCATCTCTTTTATTAATGCCGTTGCATGGTTGGCTAACAAAGAGGACCACTACCCAACCACTTGCTTTGATTACAACACAGCCACAATTACTCTTACAACTCAAAGCATTAAAGGCTTAAGCTTAAATGATATGATTATCGCCACCAAAATAAATGCTTTATTAAAAGAGCAAAGTTAAGGTCTTTAAAAACAATGGCAAAACGTAAATTAACGCAACAGCAAAAACGAAGAGTGGACGAACAGTTTCAAAAAAGACAAGCGGACAAAAGCTCTCCCTCCCCCGCGGATAAAAACACCCTGCTCGGAGAGGAACAAACAGGCCTCGTTATCACCAGTTTTGGCAAGCGCGTATTGATTGAGTCTGAATCGGGTGAGCATTACCGCTGTGCCGTTCGCCAACACCTAGGAAAACTTGTTGCAGGCGATCAAGTCATCTGGCAAACAGACATTGAAGAACATACCGGCATCGTAACCCGCGTTCTCCCCAGAACACACGAGCTCAGTCGCCCAGGGTTTAGAGGACAAACCCGAATGATTGCCGCCAACATTGATTTCATTGGCATCGTTATGCCTGTTTTACCTGGAATCCATCCTGATATGATTGATCGCTATTTAGTCGCAGCCAATCAACTTAATATTCCAGCTATTATTATCATTAATAAAGTCGATCTGCTCTCCAGTGAAGAAGATTGGGAAGCCATTGCCGCCCTATTAGAACCCTATACCGAATTAGGCATCGAGCTACTACCCGCATCCACCATATCAAGTGCTGGACTCAAAGAGTTGCGCACCTTTATGAACCATAAAAACAGTGTCTTTGTCGGGCCTTCTGGTGCGGGAAAATCCTCTTTAATTAACGCCCTCATTCCAGACCTACATATTCGAGTTGGCACCCTCTCTGATGCAACGGGGCTAGGAAAACACACCACAACCAACAGCATTCTTTACCACCTCCCCCCCCTAGATGACTCCGAGCCACATGGAGGAAACTTAATCGACTCTCCTGGCATTCGACAATTTAGCCCGACCGCCTGCTCATTAAGTGAGCTGGAACGTTATTACGATGATTTTGCCCCCTACCTAGGCCACTGTAAATATAACAATTGTACCCATAGCATTGAACCTAACTGTGCCATCAAACAAGCTACTGAGGAGGGAAATATCGCCTTAAGCCGATACCAAAGCTTTCAGCGATTACTCAACGAATTTAAAAGTGAGCCAGAATAATAGTTGCTCTTTAATTTAAGCTCGTCTACTATTAAAGTCTTCTTTACTCGATGCTATCTCAACCACTTCAAGGGAAGTTAAATCATGCCAAACAATATACAAAAAACACTCATTACTCTAACCTCTATCATCGGTTTTGCAGCACTAACAAGCTCTGCACAAGCTGCTGGGGGGGATGCAGAAGCTGGAAAAACCAAATTTAAATCTACTTGCGTTACTTGCCACGGCTCTAATGCAGAAGGAAATGTAGGCCCTAAACTCGCAGGACAGCCCGAAGCTGAAATCATTCGTAAACTAACCGAATTCCGAGCAGGAAAACAAAGAGGCCCCATGACCTTTATGATGGCACCTATGGCACAAGGCCTAACTGAGGAAGAGGTTAAAAACGTAGCCGCTTATGTGTCTTCGCTCTAACAAAGCTCCAAAGAAGATTAAATATAAATAACTAGAAGAGTGGGAGAATATACCCCACTCATTCAAAGACCTTATTCTACCCTCCTGCCAACCAAATTGACCCCCCATAAAGTAAAGCCGTCAAGCCAAACAACGTTACAATCCAAAAAAGAAAAACCCAGCCAATATGTAACGGCTTTCTAACCAGCCTCAAAATAACCCAACTTACTGCTGTTAACACCAAAATAACAACCCACAACCTAATAAACAACATTGTCTAATACCCTTATTAATTTTTTTAGTGAGAACAATCCTTTTTACAAAAAATAACAAACTTTCCTTTCTAATAACTAAATTTAATAATCCTTAACAACTTTTAATCCGTTAACGCTTTATTTTTACATAAAAAGTAGAATTTTTATTCTAAAACACAACAAAAATAAGACTTTCAGCAAGTTTTATTACTTATTCATCAAAACTTTTTACGATGCCTCAATCCTTATTACAACCTTCGGTAAAATACTCCAAATTACTCCAACATTCATTCTTGACTCAGAATACCTTTTCGTCTGTAATACCCCTCAGGGTTAAACCCTATACTATTTAAATAGTGCTTTAGGAGAGTACATTATGAAAAATACAATTATTGCTCTAGCTGCGGCTGGATTAGTTACTTTTGGTGCCGCTGCTCAAGCGGGTGATGCAGCAGCTGGTAAAGCTTCATTTGCAACTTGTGTAGGTTGTCATGGTGCAAACGCTGAAGGTGGCGTAGGTCCTAAATTAGCGGGTCAAGCAGCCGCTGATATCGTTAGCAAGCTAAACGACTACAAAGCAGGTAAGCAAGTAGGTCCAATGACCTCTATGATGGCACCAATGGCAGCAGGTCTTTCTGATGCTGATGTTGCAAACATTGCGGCATACACTGCCTCTCTATAATTTTTAGAGATAATGAGATTTTTACACGAGGGACATGTACAAAATAAAAGTGGTTCAAATACTCCTAACTTTTGTTAGAGGTATTTTTTCTTATTCTTATCTCACACTTCTCTTGAACACAAGTCTCAATAAAAAAACCGTCATTTATGGCGGTTTTTTTTTACCCAATAAATAGATTCTATTTGCCTTAAGAATCAAATTGGCTTTAAATGTCAATTGTACAACTTGTTCTTAATCAAAAAGAGATTATAAAAATTATGAAAAATACAATTATTGCACTAGCTACGGCTGGATTCATTACTTTTGGTGCCTCTGCTCAAGCCGGTGATGCAGCTGCAGGTAAAACAACCTTTGCTACTTGCGTAGGTTGTCATGGAGCCAATGCAGAAGGTGGTGTAGGCCCCAAACTAGCAGGTCAATCTTCGGCTGACATCGTGAGTAAACTCAACGATTATAAAGCAGGTAAGCAAAGAGGCCCCATGACCTCTATGATGGCTCCCATGGCAGCAGGTCTTTCTGACGCAGATATTGCAAACATCGCAGCGTACACAGCTTCTCTATAGTTTTTTATGAGAACTGTTAATTAAAAAAAACCGCCATTATGGCGGTTTTTTTTCGCCCTCTGTTCTTGCTTTTAGTGCTGACAAGCCTTTAGAATGGTATAGTTAAAAATATTCCTATCAAACAATGAGTAAAACTATCATGAAAAAACTATTTATTGCATCTATTACAGCCGCTCTTTTATTTTCAGCATCAGCACACTCAGCAGAAGCCCCTGCTGTTGCAGCTTCTTGTTCTGGTTGTCACGGTGCTGATGGTAACAGTGTTGTACCTAACTTTCCTAAACTAGCCGGACAACATGCGGCTTATATTGAAAAGCAACTTAAAGACTTCCGTGGTGGATTTCGTAAAGACGCAACCATGGCGCCATTTGCTAAAAACCTAACCGATGAAAACATTAAAGAACTTGGGGCTTTTTACGCTTCACAACCTGCTAAATAAATACAAAATTTTTTAGCATAAAAAGGCATCTTTTAAGATGCCTTTTTTGTTTTATGTGACCCGCGCCCTATCTCGCCCTAAAATAGATTGACACATAAACGGTTAAACCATCTACTTGTTAAGCAAACAGAAAAAGGTGAATTCACTGAAAGTGACTATACCCTTTTTCTCCCCCCCCTATATTGTGAACAACGCCTTGATTTAGACACGTAATACCCGGATGAGTTGCCACCACTTTGCCAATCACACTTAAAGAAACTCCTTTCGAATTTAGGCGCGCCATCAATTGAGTCATATTTTTAGGTGACACGGTTAAACATAGCTGATAATCATCCCCCCCCGACAACGGTAACGCCCAGTCTTTGGTTTGCTCAATATAACGTAAAACGCCAGACGACAATGGCAGTTGAGTCAACTCTATCTCAGCACCCAACACAGTAGCAGAAGAAGCATTTGAATTCCTCCCCCCCCCATCCTGCTTTAAGAGTGCTCTGGAAGACTGCTTTAACATGTGTGCCAAATCGGCCAGCAAACCATCTGAAACATCAATGGCACTGCTTGCCAAACCTCTCAAGTCTGTACTGATGGCTAATTGAGGCACCGGCCTATTTAAAGCATTTAATGCACGCACTTTCTCTTGCTTTGATAAAAAAGGCAGCACTCGCTCTTTCTCAGGCGCCAAAGCCAACTTTAATCCAAGAGCACCCTCCCCCAAGGTATTGGTCACACAAACAAGGTTCCCCTCTTGCGCACCAGATCGTAGAACAGCCTGTTGATTGGGTACCCAGCCTTGGGCCGTGACCGTAATAGTTAAAGGCCCTTTTGTGGTGTCACCCCCAACCAAAGGAATTTTAAATTGCGTACTTAAATCACGCAACCCTTCAGAAAATTTTTGTAACCATATAGCATCATAGTTAGGCAATGTCAGCGCCAATGAATAACAAGCTGGCTCGGCACCCATGGCGGCTAAATCACTTAAGTTCACCGCCAGCGCCTTCCAAGCAATATCATACGCCAAGGTCTCTACAGGAAAATGCACCCCCTCAACTAACGTATCCGTTACCACCACCAGTTGGTGCTTTTCCGGTACATTCAACACCGCACCATCATCCCCAATGCCCACGTCTACGCTTGCAAATCCTTCCGATAAAGGGAGAAAATAGCTCTCAATTAAATCAAACTCTAATGCCACACTAACACCCTACTGAGACCCTTAAACAAAAAAGCTCCGTAGATATAACACTACGAAGCTCATTGAACACCCTAATCCCCCAAAAAAAAAGAAGGGGGGGGGGAAAATTATTTTTTTGCGCTCAACTCGAGTGGACGCAACTGCTTAGACGCTTTATCTAAAATACCGTTAATGAACTTATGTCCCTCTTCAGCACCAAAGCGTTTCGCCAGCTCAACACACTCATTGATCACCACTTTATAAGGAATTTCAGGCTTATTTTGCAGCTCATACACGCCCATTCGCATAATGGTTCGCTCAATCGGATCAATCATAACAACTGAACGATCTAAGTAATCCGCATACAGCGCATCTAACTCAACCGCTTGCTGGCTAATATTTGCCAATAACTCTTTAAACAAATCAAACTCTAAATCCGCCAAACGCTCATCTTCATTAAAATTCTTAATAATCGTATCTGGTTCTTCGTTGGTCATTTCCCAAACATACAATGCTTGCAGTGCCACACGACGTGACTGCGTTCTAGGTGTCACGCGTGACTCTTTTTCAATAATCTCTTCGCCTTGACCAGGCTGAATATCCGCTATTGTATTCATTATAACTGCTTCATCACGTTAACCATTTCAATCGCGGCAAGCGTACACTCTTCGCCCTTATTGCCCGCTTTCGTTCCAGCACGTTCAATCGCCTGCTCAATACTGTCTACGGTTAACACGCCAAAAGAGACCGGAATTTCCATATTTAACTGCACCTGTCCCAAGCCTTTGACACACTCACCCGCCACATAATCAAAATGAGGCGTTCCACCACGAATCACAGCACCCAATGCCACAATAGCATCGTACTTGCCTGTTTGAGCCATTTTTTGAACAACCAACGGAATTTCAAACGCACCGGGTACCATCACCTTATCAATATTGGCAACATCACCGCCATGGCGCACAATAGTATCCACCGCACCATTGACTAAATGGTCTACAATAAAACTATTAAAACGCCCAACGACCAACCCTATTTTCATTCCTTGAGCGGTTAAATTACCCTCTATCGTATTCATTGCTATAATCTCTTTTTCGTCTACTTAATTGTGGCATATTGTGCCATATTTTCGACCTAAACGGTGAATTTAACAAACTTATTCGGAGCTTCTTTAAGAATTTTATGACTGAAAAAAACAGAACCATTGGAACATTCGGTGCAATTTCCATCGGCATTGGCGGCATGGTGGGTGGAGGTATTTTTGCGGTACTGGGCGAAGCAGTCTCGCTGGCTCATGGCGCAACCGCAGTGGCCTTTTTATTTGCGGGCATCGTTGCCTTATTAACAGCCTATGCTTACGCCAAACTCTCCGTAACCTATCAAAGCCGCGGTGGCACCATCATCTTTATTGATAAAGCCTTTGGTCATAATCTGTTATCAGGCTCAGTCAATGTGATGTTATGGCTCAGTTATTTAGTCACCATCTCTCTCTATGCCGTAGCATTTGCCTCTTACGCACAAACTTTTTTCCCCCCCCCTTATTCAGAGTGGTTAAAACACCTACTCATCAGCATCGCCATCTTACTTCCCATGATCATCAACCTTGTCAGTGCCTCATTTGTCAGTCGATCCGAAACACTGCTAGTAATCATTAAAATTTTACTACTGCTTATCATCATTATTACCAGTGCATTTTATGTAGATTTAGAACGGCTCTCCCCAGCATTATGGGAAGATTCTCTCTCTATTCTTGTGGCAGGAATGATTATTTTTGTCGCTTATGAAGGGTTTGAACTAATTGCCAATGCCGCAGAAGATGTAAAAGAACCCAATAAAACACTGCCAAGAGCGTTTTATGGATCAGTTATTCTAGTCATCATTCTCTACATACTCATCGCTATCATTACCACCAGTACCGTGCCTGAAAGCCAGTTAGTCACCGCTCAAGATTACGCGCTCGCCGTAGCTGCTCAGCCCGCCTTAGGACAAGTAGGCTTTACCATGGTGGCCATCGCCGCTTTACTGGCAACCTTTTCAGCCATTAATGCCACCATTTATGGCAATGCACGATTAGGCTATACACTGGCCAAAGAGGGAACACTTCCCAAGCGCCTTGCACAAGAGAATCACCGTAAAATCCCTACCACAGATGTTTGGGTTACCGCTGGATTAAGCTTACTGCTCGCCAATAGTATTGACCTAACTGAAATTGCCATTATTGGCAGCGCCAGCTTTTTACTGATCTTTTTTATCGTTAATATTGCGGCTTACCGGCTGCGCCACACCATTCAAGGCAACCCATACATTTTATTAACGGCCAGCTTTGTCAGTGGTGCTGCGCTATTCACTTTGCTGGTACACACCTACTCAACCAATCCACGCGCGATTATTATCTTTATTTCTTTCATAGCCATCTCCATTTTATTTGAGTGGAGCTATGGAACCATAGTAAGAAAACATCTCTTTCATCGGCCGTACTAAAAAATCTAGCAAAGGGAGTATTTTGCAATGGACTGTTTTAAGGAGCTAACGATCAAGCTCAACAGCGATTTACAGCGAATGAGGCTTGGCGTAGCCAAGGGGAATGCGTTGTAAATTGTCGGCTATTCGTTAGGACAACATGGCCGTTAAAGCAGGCAAAAATGGGGCAACAGCTGGGCCGTATACCTGCATATGGTCAGACAACATAGACATAAATTCTTTGTAATGTAATGAATATGAATTAGTGTCTTTTGAATCTCTCATATCTTTGACTACACCAGTTATTTGTTCATTTGCACCAACATCATCTAAAGACCTTATTAATTCACTAAACACATCACTGTTCTTGTTAATGTGTGCATTTTGCTCTACTCCTGTGCTTCCTGTAGCTACATTCTGTACGTCCCCTGAGATATATGTATTAAATATCTGTTTAATTTTTTCTTCTGCGACAGGCTTTGAGTTTAATGGAGCATCACCCGCCTCTGGATCTTCTGCCTCAATTTTTAAGACAAAATTGAGAACTCTACTTCTTATCATATCTATAACTCCAACAAGCGTATTTACTGGAATTACTTTCCAAGCTTGAAGGCAATTCATATTCTGATAAATATTCGTTCCAAAGAGTGCGGTAACATCAGACGGCCAAGGCTCTTGAACTGAAGTGCCATCAGATTCTTTTATAAGAGATTCGATAGATGAAACAGGTTGCGACAAATATGATATAGATAGTTGTTCCCTAAACCTTTCATCTATGCGTAGCATTGGTATATCAGCATTTTTCATTCCAGAACCAAAGCCACCCGAAAAGTATCCTTTAGATGCCACATTTAGAATACGATATTTAGGGAATGAGTTCTTATCACAATAACCGTTTAATTCCCTCTCAACCCAAACTTCAAATTCTTCATTCCCTAATCTGGCCGCTAGGATTTTGCACTTCCTTAAAAGAGTACCAATAGGCTCATTTGCATCAACAGCTGAATTCTGTATATCTCTTAATAATGACATTTACTCTCCATTTTGTGTTGCAGCCCTAACGAATCAAGACCAGCAGCGATTTACAGCGGATGAGGCTTGGCGTAGCCAAACGAAATACGTTGTAAATTATCGGCTGTAGCATTGTGTTAGAACTACGGTGATGGCTGACGAATGACTGAAATCACTACCCACGCTTTTAAAAGATGTTACCGCACTTCGTAAATTTAATGTTGTTTTGTTGAACTATAAGGAGGGGGGGGAAATATTTTGGATTAAAATTTTCTCCCCCCCCCCTACACCTTAGCCCCAGTAATTAATTTTCTAAGCTTTATCGGCTTTAATAACACAGCCAATGGCCTGATTTGACTCGCCATTTTTGGCCTGTTTGATCTTTGACTTCTTGTTCAAAAAAGGGCAGTTTCCCCATTGCGTGGGGCGATAACGTTAAAATGGTGACTTGCTTATTTTTGTCCACATCGCTGTCTACAATAATGGCATAGGTTTGTGAGGTGTGAAATTTGGTGTAACCGCCTACCACGGTGTTGAGTTCTGCGCCGTTCATCACGGTTGCCACGACGGCACTTGCATTCGTCCATCCCTGTTCTTGTTGCTGCTTTACGCAGGCTTTTTGCTTTTCGGCCGCTTGTGTCACACTGCAACATAATAGTGTTACCAGTGTTGCGACAAGGACAGCACGCGGTTTAAATCCGAGCTTTTTCACAACTTCTTTGCCACCACATCAGTAATTTCTAAGCCAAAGCCACTGAGTCCGTTCATTTTGGCGGATGAGCCGATGACTTTTAGTTGTTTAAGCCCTAGGTCTGAAAGAATTTGCGCTCCCAGTCCAAAGGTTTTAATGTCGTCTTCCTGTGTCATTTCAGGTGCGTGAATGCCTAAATCTTTCATGTGAAAGGATTGGATTTTGTCGAGCAGTTCGGTGGCTTCTTCGTGTTTACGCAGTACGACAATGACCCCTGCCCCTTCTTCAGAAATTTGCTTCATGGCTGAACGCAGTGACCAACCACACTCATGGCGACTGGAGGCAAATGCATCACACAAGGTGTCTAACATGTGTACTCGAACTAAGGCAGGTTCATTGGCGTTCAGCTGACCATAAACTAACGCAAAGTGCGCTTTGTGTTCTAGTATGTCTTGATAACCAATCAGTTTAAACTCACCAAATTCCGTCGGCAATTTGCATTCGGATACACGCTCAATGGTCTGTTCGTTTTGCAGACGGTATTCGATTAAATCGGCAATGGTGCCCATTTTAATACCATGTTGTTGTGCGTACCCTTCCAAGTCATCACGACGTGCCATTGAACCGTCTTCGTTCATGATTTCAACAATCACAGAGGAGGGTTCAAGCCCTGCTAATCGAGCTAAATCGCACCCTGCTTCGGTATGCCCTGCTCGGGTTAATACGCCTCCCGGTTGTGCCATCAGTGGGAAAATATGCCCTGGGGTGACAATATCTGCTGGCCCAGCTTTGGGTTCGACGGCGGCTCTAACGGTGACGGCACGGTCGGCGGCTGAAATACCTGTTGTGACTCCTTCGGCCGCTTCAATTGAAACGGTAAATGGAGTGCCATGCGGATCGGAATTATCTTTTACCATTAAGGGTAAATGCAGTTGATTACAGCGTTCACGCGTAAGGGTTAAACAGATTAACCCTCGACCGTAACGCGCCATAAAGTTAATGTCTTTAGCGGTCACTAATGAAGAAGGAATCAATAAATCCCCTTCATTTTCACGGTCTTCATCATCCATTAGGATGACCATTTTGCCTTGCTTATAATCTTCGATCAGTTCTTCAATGGTGTTTAACTGCATGGTTATTTAAATCCGTTTTCTGCTAAAAATTGTGAGGT
>WFQP01000050.1 GCA_015487015.1 Thiomicrorhabdus sp. | reverse complement strand
GCTTAGGGAGCCTCTGAAAACCCCCCTTAAAGTCCAAAAACAAAAAATGCCCATCACAGGGCATTTTTTATAAAACAGCTTCTATCCGTGAATAACCGTTTAGTGCTTCATCAAAGACGTTACCGACTCATCTTGGTTAATACGACGAATCGTTTCACCTAAAATATTTGCGATGGTAATCGTTCTAATTTTTTCACACGCTCGAATCGCTTTTGTTTGAGGAATTGAATCCGTCACAACCACTTCTTTTAAGACAGAGTTCATAATATTATCAATGGCCGAGCCGGATAACACCGCATGAACCACATAAGCCGAAACACTTTTTGCGCCACGATCCATAAGTGCTGTAGCCGCTTTACATAATGTTCCTGCAGTATCTACCATGTCATCCACAATTAAACAATCACGCCCCTCAATGTCACCAATAATATTCATCACTTGTGACACATTCGCTTTTGGACGACGCTTATCAATAATGGCCATATCAGCCTCAACGGCTTTGGCCACCGCACGTGCACGCACCACGCCACCCATATCAGGTGACACAATAATAACGTTCTCTAGGTCACAATTTTTTTGCATATCATCAACCAATAAAGGAGATGCATAAAGATTGTCAACGGGAACATTAAAGAAACCTTGAATCTGATCAGAGTGCAAGTCAACCGTGACCACACGGTGCGCACCTGCATTTGAAATCATATCTGCAGTTAAACGCGCCGTAATCGGAACACGAGCCGAGTGTGGGCGACGATCCTGTCGGGCAAAACCATAATAAGGAATAACCGCTGAGATACGATTAGCAGAAGCACGTTTTAGTGCATCAATCATCACCAGCATTTCCATTAAGTTAACGGCAGGTTCAGGCGTACAGGTTGGCTGTAACACATAAACATCCTTACCACGAACAGATTCTTTGATTTCAACCATGATTTCGCCATCACTAAAACGGCCAACATCGGCTTTACCTAAAGGAATTTCTAAATATTGAGATATTTTCTCTGCCAGATTGACATTTGCGTTTCCCGCAAAAATCATGACATCTTTATTAGCCATTTACAGGCGCTCCTGTTAAAAGGAAAAAATGATTTGGGGAATTTGGAAAGGATATTGGCAGGGCTGGCAGGATTCGAACCTGCGGTACACTGGATCAAAACCAGATGCCTTACCACTTGGCTACAGCCCTTTAATATCGTTGTCGTTAAAGACAGGTGCGTATTATCCATGTATTTTTTTAAAGTTCAACACTAAACTGTAAAAAAATGAAAAATACTCTCTACTTTAATCATTTACCTCCAAAAGGTTAAGCACAAACCCTCAGAGCTTTCTAAACTTTATCCTAGTTTGTTTTTTCTAACGCCTTAATTAAACCCTGTAATACCTCATTTTGCAAAAAGTTTTTATGATTTTTGTGCCATAACGTACGCGCTTGCTCTCGCTCATCTAACTGCCAAAGCGTACGAATCAAGTGTATTAAGACCTCATCATCCATTTGAATCGCTAACGCTTTCTGCAAATACGTTTTCGCTAACGTGTACTTTTCTTGCTTAAAGTACAGCCAGCCTAGGCTGTCTAAGATATAGTAACTCTCTGATTTTAATTGATAAGCACGCTGTAATAAAGCCTCAGCTTCCAATAAATTTTCATTTAAATCGGCATAATAGTAACCAAGCGCATTTAAAGCATCCGCTTCATCAGGGTCAATCTCAATCACGCGCTTTAAGTTTGCAACATACAAATCCATTTGTTTTAGTTCATAAAACAGCATTGCTTGATTCATTAAAGCACCGATATGATTAGGCGCTAAGGCCAAAACATCGTTATACGCTTTAACAGCCTGTTCTGTCTGATTTAATGAACTGTAAAAAATAGCTTTTGCACGATGAATCTTAAGAACATCCCTAGCCTGTTTCCCCTCAATACTATCTAGTATTTCAAAAGCTCGTTCACGCTCACCTTTTGAAAAATAAATTTCTGCTTGATGCAACCGTGCATCCACGTAATAAGGCCCCAACTTAACCTTTTCAAAATACGCCAATGCATTGTCGGCTTTTTTTACTTCTTGGTTAATCAACCCCAAATAGTAATTCACCACACCGGAATAGCCTTTTTGATCCTCAACTTTTAACAAGTTTTCTTCTGCCGATTTAAAGTTTTCTTGTTCAATCTGAATCAGCGCTAAAGAGAGGCGAGAAGTGTAGGCATTCGGCTCTGCACTTAAAATCATCTTATAACGGGCAATGGCATCGTTATAACGAGAGGCTTGCACTTCTAAGCGCGCCATACGCTCCTGAACCAACCAATCCGTTGGGTATTTTTTTAAATACCCTTCTAACTCCTCAATACCTCTTTCCGCAGGAGGAGTTTGCAAATAGAGCTTTGCTAAAAACTGATGTATTTTAGGTTCAGACGTGTCTGTTTGATACGCTTTTGCTTTCTCTAACGCATCCAATGCAATATCAAATTGATTAAATGCATCTGCGACTAACCCCAATGCAAAATAAGACGCCCAAGTCTCAGGGTATTTTTTGACCAATGCCTGCATAAAAGTAAGCCCAGCTTCAGAAGAAATAGAAGAACCCACTTTTTGAGCCGTCACCAATAAATCTCGCTCTATCGGGATTTTAGAGAGTGCACGATAACGCGCCCAATCATCCAATGCTTTTTCAACATTATTTTGACGCAATGCAATTAAAAAAGAAGCACGCCAAGGTGTGCTTACATTTGGAGAAATTTTTCGCCATAAGGAGGTGGCCGACTCAATTTTTCGAGCATCATAGGTTTTCATTGAGAACTGAAACGCTCTCTCCGCCAAATCAGGACTGCGTAATTTATAAGCCAGCTTAAACATAATATCAAACGCTTGCGCCTCAAAGCCTTTCAAGGCCATCATTTCAGCCACTAATATCTGATACATATCGCCCGCTTTGAGTGGAATAACCTGCTCTTTTGTAACTTCAACAACGGGCGTGACCTCCTCAGCCACAACCAACTCTGTCGTTTCAGGCGCCTTAATAAGCGGCTCTTTTTGAAAACACCCTGTCAACAAAAATAGACTGCCAAAACCTAATGCCAGCCAGCGAAGTTTACGAACTCTATTTTGCTGTGGTTTACACAGCCCTTGCAGTCTTTGATTCAACACAAAACAGTCCTAATTTACCTAACGTATAAGTGATACGTTCATTTAAACCATTCATTTAAAATAAACAGCATTGAAAGGCTATTTTACATATTCTATTGCGCTAAGGAAGTTTTTACCCCCCCCTTACTAAGAAAAACCAAACAGTACTCTTTCAGCCCTTATCAATAAAAGAGCTTGCAATTCCCTCCATAATTTAGCAGAATTACGGCTCTTTAGTGGCAGATCTCCCTCTGCTTTATTCGGATTAAATGGTATAGCTTTTTATATATGAACCTTATTACCCTCGGTGTGAATCACGAAACGGCACCTGTTGATATCCGAGAAACGGTTTCATTTAGCTCTGAAGGCGCCCATTCGGCCATTGCCGAACTCAAAACACTGTCACTCATTTCAGAATGCATTATTTTATCGACCTGCAACCGCACTGAAATTTACTGCATCTTAAAAGAGACAAAAAATCAGCAAGATATTCAGGACTGGCTACACACTTTCTTTGATCTCGAACACAACACCTTAACGCCCTACCTTTATATTCACTATGATTTAGAGGCTGTTAAACACATCATGCGTGTTTCCAGTGGCTTAAATTCGTTAGTACTGGGCGAGCCACAAATTTTTGGACAAATAAAAGATGCCTACAATGCCGCTCGTAAAGCCAACAGCATCAACCGAACCCTAGAAAGCCTGTTTCAGCATATTTTTAAAACCGTTAAACAAGTTCGAACCGATACTGCCATTGGCTCCAGCCCAGTATCCGTCGCCTTTTCAGCCGTTGCTCTCTCCAAACAATTCTTTGGAGATTTGTCCAAGCAAACCGCTTTATTGCTGGGTGCAGGTGAAACCATTGAGCTGGTCGCTCGTCACCTAACCGAAGCTAAAATTGGTAGCTTAACCATTGCCAACCGAACCTTTGAACGCGCTCATAATTTAGCCGAAAGCATAGGCGGTTATGCCATTCAGCTCGATGAAATAGACAACCATCTGCACGAAGCAGACATCGTAATTGGCTCCACTGGCAGCCCGAATGCGATCCTAAAACAAACTCAAGTGGTTCAAGCCCTTAAAAAACGAAAAAACACCCCGATGTTTATGGTGGACATTGCCGTTCCACGAGATATTGAAGCCAGTATTGGTAAGCTTGAAAATGTCTACCTTTATACCGTGGATGACCTTCAAGAGATAATAGAAAGCAATAAAGCCTCAAGGCAAACCGCTGCTTTAGAGGCCGAAGAGATCATTGAGCTACAAGCCAATAATTTCATGGCACAACTTAAAGCCACGCAACAAGTAAACCCTTTAATTAAAGAGTATCGCCAGCAAGCGATGGCACTTAAAAAAGATGCCTTAGACCATGCGATTCATCAATTAGAGCAAGGCGTTAATCCAGAAGAGATTATTAAAACCCTAGCCAATCAACTCACCAATAAATTGATACACACTCCAACGTCTACCTTGCATCATGCCGGATTAGAGGGAAATAAATCACTCATTGAGTGTGCCAAATACATTTTAATTTGCAACCAATCGCCCACCAAACCCAATACCTAGCGACTCCAAATATCGTTAACTATCCTTAACGCCCCATATTTATATATAATTTACCCCCCCATACCCTATTTAACTTTTTCAAAAATCGAGACATACCGTGAAAGACTCTATTCGTAGTAAATTAGAACATTTAGTAGAACGCTTAGAGGAAATCAATGCCCTAATTTGCGAGCCAGATGTTATCAGCGATCAAAAAAAGTTTATGGCTCTCTCCAAAGAACACGCCAAACTCACCCCCGTGGTTGAAACCTTCAACGCCTTTACCAGCGCTCAAGGGGACTTGGATGAAGCGATGGACATGATAAATTCAGGCGATGCAGAACTGAAAGAGATGGCACAAGAAGAGCTGCCAGAACTCAAAACTCAAATCAGCGAGCTTGAAACACATTTACAAACCATGCTACTGCCCACCGATCCAAATGACGATGCCAATATCTTCTTAGAAATTCGAGCAGGGACAGGCGGTGACGAAGCCGCTATTTTTGCGGGCGACCTGTTTAAAATGTACAGCCGTTATGCCGAAAAAGAGCGCTGGCAGGTTGAAGTGATTAATACCAGTGAAGGCGATCACGGCGGCTATAAAGAAATTATTGTCCGCATCATTGGTGACGGCGCTTACTCTAAATTAAAATTTGAATCCGGCGCACACCGTGTACAACGCGTACCCGCAACAGAAACCCAAGGGCGAGTACATACCTCCGCCGCCACCGTGGTCATTATGGCCGAAGCCCCCGATGTCGAACAAGTGGAGCTAAACCCTGCTGACCTAAAAGTGGACACCTTCCGTGCCTCGGGAGCAGGTGGGCAGCATGTAAACAAAACCGACTCGGCCATTCGTATTACCCACATTCCAACGGGCACAGTGGTTGAGTGTCAAGACGAGCGCTCTCAACACAAAAACCGCGCCCGCGCCATGTCCCTGTTAGCGGCACGTATTATGGATGCCAAACAGCAAGTACACGAC
>WFQP01000049.1 GCA_015487015.1 Thiomicrorhabdus sp. | reverse complement strand
TTATAAGTTTTATGGCATAAACATGCCATACAGACTCTATTTTTGTGTTTTTTGTAAAAAAAGGACATAATCAAAAAATAAAGATAAATAAAGATAAATAATTATGAACATTCAAAAAAATACACTTTTTGAAATGAAAGAAGAAAACATCAATAAGGCATCCAGAGCCCTTAAGGCTATGGGACACCCTTTACGCCTAAAAATACTCTGTGTTATTGGTGAAGATGAGCTCCCCGTAA
The DNA here is from genome assembly GCA_015487015.1 of Thiomicrorhabdus sp. Classification (GTDB taxonomy): domain Bacteria; phylum Pseudomonadota; class Gammaproteobacteria; order Thiomicrospirales; family Thiomicrospiraceae; genus Thiomicrorhabdus. The sequence continues at coordinate 18,671 of WFQP01000049.1, read as the reverse complement.
TGGAGATTGTTAAACAGGTTGGAACCACCCAAAGCAATATATCGCAACACATTGATATATTAAGAGAGAAAGAGATTATTATCTCTCGCCGCGAGGGCAGTAAGATATTATGCAAAGTACGTGATCATAATATTCTACAACTGATGGCTGTTATGCAACACACTTTTTGCAAAACAGAAAGTGATACACAAAAATAACGCTTTTAAGACCACATAAAAAAAGCCAAGAAGGTTAAAAAATACCATCTTGGCTTTTTTGCTCTATTTATCGAAAAAAACTAAGTTTATCTCGGTGCATCATTTGTGACAACTGAATCACGATAGATAACATTTTTAAAGGTTCCAACAATCGCTTGATCATCCTTAACCACTTCCAGCATACCAGTTAACGCACTTGCATTATTACCATTAAACTTTCCAGATACAGTCGCTCGTGAACCAACTTCTGACGAAAAAGCATTCCCAGAGACCGTTCCAACTACCCCTTCATTCACCGAACCATACCAATTGCCGCCCCATGTTGCTTGCCCAAAATTAACTGTAATATCATTCTCTACGTACTCCATTACACCATTTATATCGTACATACCATAACCAGAATACTCAGCCACTCGTCCGAGTGAGGCAAACTCCACCATTCGATCTAAAGGCGTTAAACTGCCTGCAACAAAGCTACCAATCATAGACGTGCCATCATTAATTTGGCCAATGGTCGACACACCAGTGTGCTCTGGGGCATAATCAAAACCAAACGCTGAAAACAGCCAACCTTGTGGAAAAGTCACTAGCTTAAGCAAGCTTGCTTCAGAGGCCACTTCAAACTGACTGATTTGCTCACTACCAGCTTCATACGACAAACCAGAAAGCGGACTATCAATATCAATTAACTGAATAAGCTCTGAAGGCACATAAAACTTTGCCCCTTCATTAAAGGCAATCTCTTCACCCGATGCAGTGGTTAATAAACCAATCACGTCACCCGTCGCCGTATCCACTTTTAATTTCAGCTCACCCGCTTGTAACCCTCCAAAATCAGGATGGGTTAGCATGGCGTATCCTTGCCAGTTATACTCGATTTCAGGTTCAACAACTGGTGGTGGCTCAACTGGTGGAGGAGCATCACCCCCATCAAGCAACAAACCACCAAAAGCAACCGTACGCACATCGGGTTCAACAACCCCCTCAAAAGCACCTTCGACCGGCCCAGCAGCTGGAGGCTCTTGTTGTGCAAGATAAGTATCTACACCACACCAAATGGCCCAACCATCTAGACCTTCATCTGCATTACAGTTCTCTCCAGAACCATTTACACTGGCACTCACCCATGGTGAAAATAGTGCCAATACCAATACACTTCTTGTAAATATCTTATTCATCTTCATTCCCCCTAACATTAAACTAACTACTCTTACCACTACTCTTTTACGCACTTAAAACTGTTTACTTAAGTCCAAAGATACATCCGTACGAGAGTAGTCATAAATCGACACATCTGACGTATTATTAATACCGCTCAAACGAGCCCCTATTCCCCAGCCAGCTAAATGACCTTCTTTAATACTAAATGTTGCACCCAGCACACCTTGAACCTGATGTTCATTACGAGAATGGTTATAAAAAGGCTCAGCCCCATCATAGTCTAATAAACGATAGTTTAGCTCACCATAAAGCATTATGTTTTCCATAACTGTATAATAAATACCAGAATGTACTGATTTAGATTGGTACGTTTTAAAGTCCTCTTTTGCATTCATCAAAGCAACATTTAAACCGATCTTTCCTGCAACAGTAGCACTAAATTGATGCAACACCTCAGCACCAAGGCCTGTTCGAACACCCTCTCTATTTGTATTCGCCGCATCATCATAATCTTGCTGCGTAACATCAGCCGTGAACGTAAACTCATTCACGCCTTCTACCATTGTATAAGAACCATTTAAGCCCTTAAACCAGCCTAAATGCGTATTCCCTAAACGGATGGCATCCATTCGGGCTGCTAAAGAAGCACGCCAATTCGTACTAGAAATAAAGTCCATTCCTGTCGAAAAGGTAATCACATCTAAGTTATAGTCACTCTCTTCTGAATACGCTTTTCGATAAAAATTCAATGTCGACGTCCACTCTCTTTGTACTGGACGGATACCTAAACCAATCGTGCCAGGAATAACATAAGCATGTCGACCTAGCAAATTAATTGTTCCATACTTAGCCTCTTTAGAGATTGAATTCGATGCTAAAGAGAACTCAATCCCATTTATATTAACAATAGAGGATTCTGGACTAGCATTTACATTATCATCAAAACCAATACCTAGACCAAATGAGCCACTCCAACGATGTCTATTTTTATCCGTCGCCTCTTGCTCTGCATTCACCTGATCTAAAAACACTTGAATTGTTTCTTTTACTGAATCAGGTGTATTTGGATCGGATAATACGGATTTGGCATACGCCTGAGCATCCGCATACAACTTAGCGCGATAAAAAGCCACTGCCAACTCAAGCTCGGCTCTTTTATGCTGTGGTTGAGAAGCAATTAACTGCTCAAGCAACTCAATAGAAGCAAATACATTCCCTTCATCACGTAATTTAAGTGCCTCTAAAAAACTTTGATTCAACTCTTTTGGCACCTCAGCAGCCATCAATGAAGTAGAAACACTCGCCACCAACAAAATATTTGTAACCCATAAAACCTTCTTCATACACTCCCCCTAACAAAAAAATCAAACTATCTCTGCTACATCATACCACTATAAAAAGTATATAACACACGCAAATCCGCAACACTACCCATTTAAACAGCAAAACATCCCCTCTGTTTTTCTTGGGTAATAGTCTACTTTTTATAAAAATGCATTACAATTAACGAAAGTTAGTTTTGAAAAAAAACATCAAAAACAAATGTAAAAAGCTATTAACCCCGACAACCTCAACGCACTCTAATCAAGAAAACTCTTTAAACGCTCGGCACGGCTTGGGTGGCGCAGTTTACGTAGTGCTTTTGCCTCAATTTGACGAATACGCTCTCTGGTCACATCAAACTGTTTACCCACTTCTTCAAGCGTATGGTCTGTATTCATGCTTAAGCCAAAACGCATTCGCAATACCTTTGCTTCACGCGGTGTTAAGGTGCTTAACATCTCTCTAACCGTCTCACTCATACCTTCTGAATCTGCAGCATCCTGAGGGGATAAAATATTTGAGTCTTCAATAAAATCACCTAATGATGAATCTTCATCATCCCCTATTGGGGTTTCCATCGAAATTGGTTCTTTAGCAATCTTCATCACTTTACGGATTTTATCTTCTGGCATTTCCATCTCTTCTGCCAGCTCTTCAGGCGTAGGTTCACGCCCCATTTTTTGCAATAATTGACGCTGAATACGATTCAATTTATTAATCGTTTCAATCATATGCACTGGAATACGAATAGTACGCGCTTGATCGGCAATCGAGCGTGTAATCGCTTGACGAATCCACCAAGTTGCGTACGTTGAAAATTTATAACCACGGCGATATTCAAATTTATCCACCGCCTTCATCAAGCCAATATTCCCTTCTTGAATCAGATCTAAAAATTGCAGTCCGCGATTGGTGTATTTTTTAGCAATCGAGATAACCAAACGTAAGTTAGCTTCAATCATCTCTCTTTTGGCTGCTCGCGCTTTTGTCTCTGCCTTGCTCAACACTTTATAAATCGCTTTATAACGTGAAATGGGCATTTTTTCGGCCTTGGAAATCATCGCCAATCGTTTTTGCGCACGTTTAATATCTTCTCGTGCGGCCTCTAAGGCATCTGCCTTATCTGAGCAACGCTTAATTAACGCATCCACCATTGCATAATCTGTCTCCGATCCGACAAACTCTTCCAAGAAAACAGCACGAGGCACTTTAATTTTACGTAGAACGAGATCAACAATCGTACGCTCTTGCTCTCTAATAGACTTGATTCTTACTTTAATATTACGAATAGCGCGCGTTGAAAAAATGGGAGTAATCTTAACCCCTTGTAAGAGTTTAACCACCGCTTCACAGCTTTCTTTCGCCTCAGTGCTTTCTACGCCAAACTCTAACGCAGCTTTCTGTGCAACATCATTAAGTTTGCGCAGTTTTTTAAGAAACTTCTCAAGTTCTTCAGGGTTAATTCCATCTTCTTTAGGCTCACTATTGGCCTCACTGTCGGGTGACAACTCTTCAATAGGCACATCAATTAAATCGTAAGGACGGTAAAAACCTTGCACTACATCGGCAATCTTCCCCTCCCCTTTTTCCATTTTTTCAAACATGCCCAAAATAGAATCTGCATACATGGGGTATTTAGCTAAGGCATTGAGCATATCACGGTTGCCCCATTCAATACGCTTAGCAATATCTACTTCACCATGACGTGTTAATAGATCAACCGTTCCCATCTCTCGCATATACATACGAACAGGATCGGTTGTGCGTCCAAACTCACCATCCACTTCAGATAACGCAGCTAATGCAGTCTCTGCCATTGTTTCATCAAAAACACTGTGGTCTTGAGTCAACAACTCATCTTCATCAGGCACAGCATCATACAAACGAATACCAAAATCTTTTAGAATGGTTAAAACCTGTCCCAACTGATCTTCTTCAATATCATCAGGCAAAATATCATTTACATCAGCAAAGGTTAAAAAACCTAACTCTTTTGCGCGTTCTATTAAATCAATTAACTGCTGCTTTCTTTCGACTTTTGTCATGCGTTGCTTATGCCTCAAAGTAAATTCTAAAACGATGCTTTTAACCAAATCGATAAAAAGCAACTGTATATTATACCAAAGTTCCCTGCCTAAAACTTAAGGTTTTTTGTTTAAAAATAAATGGTTAGCGAACAATAACCATGCCAAAACTACCGACCAGGGCCCTCCTTAATAAAGGCCTGCAACTTAAGCATTTCATCCAAATTCCACCCCTGCTTTCCCAAGCTCCACTCATCAACACTTCGCGCCAAGGAAAGAATCAATCCCTCAAACTCAGGCAATAAAAACAGGTCATCATCTGGAACAGGAGACCGCTCAATCAATGCTAACTCTACTGAACACGCATTTTCAGTCATCCACTGTTTTGCCAAGCTAATATCAAACTGACTTAATGCCAGTGACTTAATCACGCCAGCCAAACAAACATAATGCGCTTGTTGCGCCCCCCACAAATCCTGAAGCAACCTCTCATCAAAAAAGTCGGCCCACTGTGGACGATAAAATAAAATTCGAATAATTTTTAATGGGAGCGTCATAACCTGAACCTCCCCTGCGGAAGAGGTTTTTTTTTGAAGCGATGCACTCTTTTTAGTTTGAGCAAACCCTGAGCGCACCCCCATCTGCTTTTCAACTCGCCAAACCGGTAGCTCAACCAACTCCGCCACACCTTCAGCCAATAAAAATTGATACAAACCATGCGCAACCTGTACATAAGGCTGCGCCAAAGCAACTAACTGTTGCCGCCCCTCAATCGAATGCACTGGAAAAGACAATTTACGCTGCAACCCTTGTAATAAAAACGCCGATAAAGGCAGAGCACCCTCTACACGACGATAAAACCCATCCTTACCGTCTTTACGAACCATAGAATCAGGATCTTCTCCATCGGGCAAAAATAAAAACTTAACCGAACGCTGCCCCTCCATCATTGGTAACACCAGTTGCAATGCTTTCCATGCAGCCTTTAGCCCAGCATTATCGCCATCAAAACAAAAAACAATCTCACCCACTTCTCGAAACAGCAACTCTAAATGTTCAATCGTAGTAGCCGTTCCCAGCGTAGCCACAACATTACGTACACCAAATTGAGCCAGAGCCACCACATCCATATAACCCTCAACTACCAAAATATTTTGAAACTTTTCATGTGATTGGCGCATTTCATACAAGCCATACAGCGTATGACTCTTATGAAAAATAGACGTCTCTGGCGAATTTAAATACTTAGGTTGGTCGTCACCCAGTACTCGACCACCAAAGGCCACCACTCGCCCCCGACCATCTCGTATTGGAAACATAATACGGTGGCGAAAACGGTCATACATGCGCCCGTCTTCTTTCTGAACCAACAATCCAACCTCAACCAACTGCTGCTTAAGCCTTGGATCCGCCTTGAGACCCGTTGCTAGAAACTCCCAACCTGAAGGTGCAAAACCAATCACAAAGGCTTTTGCAATCTCTGAACTCAATCCTCTTGCCTTTAAATACTGCCTCGCCTCTTCGGACCCAGCATGATCTCTTAACTGATGCCGATAAAACTTAGCCGCCAAGTGCATCACATCAAACAGGTCGCGTTGCTGCTGTTGCTGAGCTTGCCGTGCCTTCTGTTTTTCTGGCGACAAACGCTCTCTTGGCACCTCCAGCCCTAGCTGCGAGGCCAACGCTTCAATCGCTTCAACAAATGAAAGCCCTTCATACTCCATTAAAAACTTAAGCGCATCACCACTGGCACCACAACCAAAACAGTGATAAAACTGCTTGCTCTGGTTTACATTAAAAGAGGGGGTTTTTTCCTCATGAAAAGGACAGCAAGCTTTATACGAACCTCCTGCCTTTTTAAGCGGTATCCTCTGGTTAATCACCTGCACCACGTCAGCTCGAGATAAAAGACTCTCGATAAAAGAACGCGGAATAGTTCCTGATTGACCAGATATACTCACAACTTACTCACAGATTATTCACCAAAAGATACACTATTTTAGAAACGAAAAAACCCGCTAATACGGTTACTTATTAGCGGGTTAATATTAGATTGAAACTTTGTCTTAATTTTATCTACAGCAAAACAAGAATTATCTCATTAACCTAGTTTCGCTTTAATCAACTTACTGACCACGGCCATATCGGCACGACCTTGCATTTTAGGCTTTAACAAGCCCATCACTTTCCCCATGTCTTGCATGGTTGTTGCACCGGATTCAGCCATGGCTGAATCAATCAAATTATTGATCTCTTCTTCTGTTAGCGCTTCAGGCATAAAACCTTGAATCACCGTCATTTCATAGGCCTCTTGCTCAGCCAAATCAGAACGATCAGCGTCTAAAAACTGCTGATAAGAATCACGACGTTGCTTCATGGCTTTATCCACGATGGCTAAAGCTCCCGCTTCATCCACAGTCGTCTGACTATCAATCTCAATTTGTTTAATGGCAGCCAGTAAAGAGCGAATTACAACTAAACGTTGCTTATCTTTCGCCTTCATACTGACTTTCATTTCTGTCGTAAGCTGCTCTTTTAAAGTTAAATTAGACACAAAGTTATCCAACCCAACTTAATACATACGTGTTGTACGGCGATTTTCACGTGACAGACGCTTTGCTAAACGCTTAACGGCTGCTGCTTTCATTCGCTTTTTAGCCCAAGTAGGCTTCTCATAATATTCACGTTTACGCGTTTCAGTTAACACACCGGCTTTTTCACAAGCACGTTTAAAACGACGTAACGCAACGTCAAATGGTTCTGTATCTCTAATCTTTACGCTTGGCATAATTTTACCTTAAATTTTGTCTATTCGGTTCACACCCCCCACGCAAGAAATGGAAGGCAGCGGAAACGACGGATTATAAATTTATGAGCCTAACATTGCAAATGTTTTATTTAAAAACCCCCTTACTTTTTTGTTAAAATTTAGCCACTTTAATTTTTAGTGGACTGAAAAGCATGTTGGTATTAGGAATAGAGAGCTCTTGTGATGAAACAGGTATTGCACTGTATGACACCCAGAAAGGGCTCATTGCAGACACCCTCTACACCCAAGTCGAACTTCATGCACAATATGGAGGCGTTGTTCCTGAGCTTGCCTCAAGAGACCACATTCGAAAATTGACCCCCTTAATTCAACAAACGGTTAAAGAGGCCAATATTAAACTTTCAAACCTTCAAGGGATCGCCTACACCAAAGGACCTGGACTCATGGGCGCACTGCTTGCAGGTACATCTGTTGCACGCAGCCTGGCTTACGCACTTAATATCCCAGCCATAGGCGTACACCACATGGAGGGCCACCTACTCGCCCCCATGCTTGAAGACAATCAACCCGACTTTCCGTTTATTTGCTTATTGGTTTCAGGCGGGCACAGCATGATTGTGCGGGTGGACGGCATTGGACAATACAAAGTACTGGGCGACACCCTAGATGACGCCGCTGGTGAAGCCTTTGATAAAACAGCCAAGCTACTCGAACTTGGCTACCCGGGCGGACCTAATGTGTCCAACCTTGCTCTAAAAGGCAACGTTGGTCGTTATAAATTTCCTCGCCCAATGGTTGACCGACCGGGGCTCGACATGAGTTTCAGTGGTTTAAAAACCTATACCCGTAACACCTGGTTAAAAGCCATTAAAGAGAACGATGCCACTGAACAAACCAAAGCGGATATTTGTCGGGCCTTTGAAGTTGCGGTAGCCGAAACACTCACAATTAAATGCAAACGCGCCCTCGAACAAGAGGGCTTAAATCGCATCGTCATTGCAGGCGGTGTCAGTGCCAACCGAAGCATTCGTGAAAAACTTTCAAACCTCATGAACAAGCGTCGAGGAGAAATCTTTTACCCCCGACTGCAATTTTGCACCGACAATGGCGCCATGATTGCCTATGCTGGCGCGCAACGCCTACAGGCTGGACAACACGACTCTCTTAACTTTGCCGCCACCCCACGCTGGTCACTGGAAGAACTTCCGTCCATTTAAACTAAAAAAGAGCGCTATGGAGACTCTTTTTTTGTTTTAATCAAGCTCTCTTCACCACTCATTAAACGCTGAATATTGCCTTTATGTCGCCAAAATAACAACAAAGACATAATTAAACTCACCCCCACCCAGCTCATCTCACCCGCTAAAAAATAGATGTAAACGGGCGCAAGCAGTGCCGCAATCAATGCAGACAGCGAAGAGATTTTCAACACCTTCGCCACAAACAGCCAAGTCCCCGCAACCGCCAAACCAATCGGTAACGACAATCCAAACATCACACCCAGCATGGTTGCTACACCCTTACCCCCTTGAAATTTAAAAAATATGGGATAAAGATGCCCAATAAATGCCACAAAGCCCACCAAAACAATCAGTGGTGCCTCAAGCCCCATCCCATGTGCAATCAATACAGGGATCAACCCCTTTAACGAATCACCCAATAACGTAATCGCTGCTGCCTTTTTACCTTTATCTCCACCAATCCGTAATACATTGGTCGCACCGGGGTTTCCTGAGCCCCCTTCTCTTGGGTCAGGCAAGCCCATTGCGCGACACACAATAATCGCCGTTGAAATGGAGCCCAATAAATACGCCCCAACAATTAATACAATGGCTTCCATTTCCATCACTCTATTCCTTTATAAAAATTTTAAGAGGATTTTACTCGAAGAGAATAATAGACGTTAAAATAAAGTGCTATTCGCTCACACTATTATTGGACATTCATGGATATTATTTTCATTCAAGGCCTAAAAACACACGCCATTATTGGCATTTACGACTGGGAACGTGAAAATCGTCAACCGCTTATTTTTGATATTGAAATGAGCCTTCCCATCAGCAGCGCTGCTATGAGCGATAATATAGACGATACCGTTGACTACAAATGTGTTTCAGATGAAATTATTGAATTGGTTGAAAACAGCCGTTTTGAATTACTAGAAAGCCTCAGTGAAACCATCTGCCAACATGTATTAAAGAACCATTTAGCCGTACAAAAAATACAACTTAAAGTCAGTAAACCCCAAGCCGTTGCCGAAACCGATACCGTTGGGTTAATCATGACTCGAACACGTTAAAAACAAAACCCAAACAATACATTCGTTAAGGTTTTTACCCCCCCTTGTTCAATAACTTTTGCTCCTCTGCCGCACGTCGAATCAGGGTAATCACCTGTTCCATGTGCAAACACGCATGATGTTCACTGATTTTATCCATCGCCTTATAATCTTCTTCAAATTGACGACGATTCTGTTTCGATAAATTTTTCAATACCTTTTGATACAACGCATCACCTTCCGCCAAACGCACAATCGTTACCAGCTGTTCAGGCGATACTTGAGCCGCAAATTTTTGTACAATACGGTCATCCACATTTGCCATTTTACTTGCCAACACACGATAAGCTTTTATTTTGCGTCGCCCACCCTCTTCATCCAGCTCACTGGAGTGGTGTAAGCGCTGGTCGATCACCTTACGAATGCCCTCAATCGCTTCTTCATGCAAAGTAAAAATGACAGGCCCCATCTCTAACTGAAACTGCCCCGACTCATCTCGCCACGCTTTAATATCCATACAGCACTCTACCCTTAAATATACCGTGTATTATCCGCTCTAAACTCAATCTCACCACGTAATTCTAGCTCAAAAAGCTTTTCAACAATTCGCTTAATTGCTCTTTTAGCATGCGCTTCGGTTGGCACATTCGCCACCATTAAATCGGTTTTAAGCTGCTTGGCTACAATGCCCCCCATGTTTTTAAGAATTAATGTGTTTAACTCTCGATCATCCGCCACCATCATCAAATCCAATAAATCTTTTGTATCCGCCTCTTGCAAAAATTTCTGGCACTCTATATCAGGTAGGGTTTTGATTTTTAACCCCAGCTTTACATAACTTTTAAGCGTCGAATGACTTTCGCCATGTTCCAAAGCCAACAGGTGCTCCAACATAATTTCCAGCAACGCCAATGAAAATGGGTCTACCTTAATCGATGCACACCCAATATGAACCAACCACTCACTTTCATGAACCTTTTTAATACCGATTTTCATCACAATTTTCTCTTGAAAAGAACCAGACATATCTGGCTGTTTATTTAGGTTTATAGCATAATACCATAATCTTAGCTCTCTCGAATAACAGCCCATAAATAGTGAAAACAGCGAAAATCATGCCACAAAATCATGCACATAAAGAGTTACCCACCCCTTCCGATGAAGCCATTTTACACAGCCAAAAACTGAGTTCTCAAATACGTACTTCACTGGCACGTCATCAAAACATGACCTTTGCACAATACATGCAAAAAGCGCTCTACACACCTAATTTAGGCTACTACAGCAATGGGCTGGCTAAAATTGGGGCACAAGGTGATTTCATTACTGCACCTGAAATTTCCCCCATTTTTTCACGTTGCTTAGCCAGACAAGCGCAACAAATACTGCAAACCTTAGATGAACCCAATATTGTTGAGTTTGGTGCGGGGCGCGGTGTCATGGCCAAAGACATCTTATTAGAGCTGCAAGCCCTAAACCAACCCCTAAAACGCTACTACATTATCGAACTCAGTGCCGAGTTACAGCAGCGTCAAAAAGAGACCTTACAAAACGCACTACCAACCGAACTATTTCAAAAAGTTACTTGGCTCAATCAATTGCCCAGCACCCCCATCCCCGCCGTTATTTTTGCAAACGAGGTGTTGGATGCTATGCCATTTGAGCGCCTACGCATCGAACCCGAACATGCCCTACGGGGTCACATTCGCTACAATGAACAAAAAGAAGCCTTTGAGTGGGACTACCAACCCATTACCGATGCAAGCTTACAAAAGTTTGCCAATCGCTTAATTCAATACATTGGTAAAGTCTCCGATTTAGGGTACACCACCGAAATCAATTTACACATCAAACCTTGGTTAGAGAGTGTCAATAACCTTCTTTCACAAGGCGCAGTCATTCTCATTGACTACGGTTACACACGAGAAGAATATTATCAACCCGCACGCGTGATGGGCACACTCCGTTGCCACTATCAACATCGCGCCCACCAAAATCCATTCTTTTACCCTGGGCTCCAAGACATTACCGCACACGTTGATTTTACCACCGTGGCCGAAAGTGCCTTTGAAAGTGGGTTTAAAGTTGCCGGTTACACCACCCAAGCTCACTTTTTAATGGGCAGCGGCTTACTGGAGATGTCCTCCGATCCAAACGCCAACCTAACCGAGCAGCTTAAAATTGCACAACAAATAAAAACCCTCACCCTACCCAATGAGATGGGCGAAAGCTTTAAAGTCATCGCCCTCACCAAAAATTTAGACCTTTCTCTTATCGGTTTTAATGTTCGAGACTTACGTCATCAGCTATAATACCCGCCATATTCGCTAAACATATTAAAATACCCGAAAAGGAAATCCAATTCATGGAAGAAGTGATCCAACCCACCCTTGAGTGGATTCAAATCATCACCCTTGCCCTCATTCAAGGGATCACTGAATTTTTACCTGTCTCCAGCTCTGGGCACCTAATTTTAGTACCCCAACTACTCAATTGGCCAGACCAAGGATTGGCCTTTGATGTGGCGGTACACATCGGTACACTCACCGCCGTAGTCGTCTACTTTAGAAACGATATTTGGCTTATGACCCGAGATTGGAGCAGCTCCCTCATTACCCGCCAACCCACCTCCAACAGCCGTTTGGCTTGGTGGATCATCTTTGCCACTATTCCCGCGGTTTCCTTTGGACTGTTCTTAAACGACGGACTCGAAGAGACCTTGCGCAACCCCATCATTATCGCTGCCACAACTATTGGCTTTGGGGTGTTACTTTGGTGGTCGGATGTCAAAGGCAAACAAGTCCGTGACGAATACAGCCTAAGCTTTAAAGATATTATGATCATCGGTATCGCACAAGCCATCGCCCTGATTCCTGGGACTTCGCGTTCAGGGATCACCATTACCGCCGCACTGATGATTGGGCTGACCCGTGAAGCGGCTGCTCGTTTCTCTTTTTTACTCTCCATCCCCATTATTTTAGGCGCAGGTCTGATTAAACTTAAAGACCTGATCGAAAGCGATCACGCCGTGCAATGGGAAGCGATGATTGGCGGAACCCTCATCTCCGCCATCAGTGCTTACATTATTATCTCCATATTCTTAAAATGGATCAGCAGCATCGGCATGGCACCGTTTGCATGGTATCGTTTTGCTTTGGGCGCGTTACTGCTGTGGGTCTTTTTATAACCCTTACATTTTTCACCCCCCTTTATCTGAGCATATAGTGATAATAAAAAAAAAAGGGGGGGGGGGAAATAAATAAAGGTCTAGCCAAATGAAGTCATTCTATACCACACAAACCAGCCAACACATAGACCAATACGCCATACAGACCCTTGGTATTCCTAGCCTTTTACTGATGAAACAAGCCGGTTTTTTCGCCTTTCAAACCCTACAACGCTTACTCAAACTCCCTACACAAGTTTATCCCCCTCTTAAAACCACTCAAACCAGCTCTGTCAAAACACTCACTCTCTTATGCGGCACAGGCAATAACGGTGGCGATGGATTTATTGTGGCTCAATTGGCAAAACTCGCAGGCCACACCGTGCACGTCTGCTTACTAGGTGATTCAGATAACCTAAAAAGCGATACACTTACCGCCTATCAAGAGATGCAGGCCATTGGCATCACCACTAAACCCTTTCAGGAAACCTTGCTTCACCAAAGTGATTATGTGGTGGATGCGATTTTTGGTATTGGTCTCAACCGCTCGATTACGGGTGACACTCACACTATTATTGAACAAGTCAACCAGAGCCAAACACCCGTTTTAGCACTCGATATTCCCAGTGGATTACACGCCAATACGGGTACAATTTTAGGCAACGCCATTCAAGCAGAGCACACCTGCACCTTTATTACCCAAAAAATAGGGCTATACAGCTATCAAGGCACAAATGTATCTGGTTGCATTCATTACAGTCCACTGTTTTTAGAGTCACTTCTAGCACCCCCTCATCCTGACTTTCCTCCCATTGCTCAAAACCACTCGCTCAACCACTGGCTCCAAAAACTTCCCCCCTTACTCACCACACACCATAAAGGCCTTGCGGGAACCGTCTGCTTGGTCGGCGGCAATCATAACATGATGGGCGCCATACAACTTGCAGCACAAGCCAGCCTAAACTCTGGTTCAGGACTTGTAAAAATCATCACCCAACCGCAACACACTCTGCCCATTACACAAGCGCAACCCGAGACCCAATGTTACGATGCTAGTCAGCTCACCGAGCAACTTCAATACGCCAATGCTGTGGCTATTGGCCCTGGTCTAGGTAGAGATAAGTGGGCACAGAAGTGCTATCAAACGGTCTTACAAAGTGACCTGCCCAAAGTACTGGATGCCGATGCCCTCAACCTGCTTGCACAATCACCGCCAAGTCAAACGGAAGCACACACCCCGCAATGGATTTTAACCCCCCACCCCAAAGAAGCCGCCATCCTACTCAACAGCACCACACAAATAGTACAAAATGATCGAATCCACGCAATCAAAGCATTGCATACACTCTACGGTGGCGTGATCGTACTCAAAGGCAATGGCACCCTTATTTTTGATGGAAAAAATTTAGAGATTGGCCTCGCAGGCAATGCCGGAATGGCCGTAGGAGGAATGGGGGATACGTTAACAGGTCTGATTGCCAGCTTTATCGCACAGGGACTATCGCTCTGGAATTCCGCCAATTTAGGCGTCTCACTGCACGCCCATGCGGGCGACCAACTCGCCCAACAAAAAAGCCAGCGCGGAGTAATCCCCTCCGAACTGGCTTTAATTGTCGCTCAATTACTACCTAAATTTAGGTAAACAAAAAAGCGATATTATTTAATATTTGGATGGTTAACTTTTAGGTAAAAACTCCGCAAGGGTTTTAAATGATTCGTACAGCACTTCTTCACTGTCCGCCACAATATTAATGTGCCCCAGCTTTCGATTAGGACGCTCTTCTTTATCGTATAAATGCAAAAAAGTATTGGGCATTTCAAGTACCTTTTTAGTCGGTCCAATAACGCCAATAATGTTAATCATCGCTGCAATAGGCTGGCAAACTGACGTATCTCCTAACGGCATACCGGTGATCGCTCGAACATGATTTTCAAACTGATCGGTTACGGCACCGTCTTGCGTCCAATGCCCTGAATTATGCACCCGTGGCGCCATCTCATTAGCCACCAACCCATCTAACGTATCAAACAGCTCAAGGGTTAGAACACCGACATGATCCAGTTCATCCAACAAGCGTTGCATATACGCTTCCGCTTCTTTTTGAAGTTCATCGCTGATATCTCTAGCGGGAGCAATGGTATAACGCAAAATGCCGTCGTGATGTACGTTTTGTACCAACGGATAGTAAACATGCTCGTTATCCGCATTGCGTACCGCAATCATCGAAAGCTCGCGCTGAAAATTAATAAAGCCTTCCAACACTAACTCTCGCCCACCAATTTCTGACCACGCCTGCTCAACTTGTGTGGCCTCTTTTAAGACAAACTGCCCTTTACCGTCATAGCCTTCCGTTGTGGTTTTCAATACCGCAGGTAAGCCCACCTCTTCAACCGCAACTTTTAAGCTCTCTAACGAATCCACAATTTGATACGGCGCACACGGAATATTTAACTGATCAAATAGACTCTTTTCTCGACCACGGTGTTGTGAGATGAACAACGATTTTTCAGCAGGATAAACCGGTGTAGTCTTGGCAATCTCTCGCACTAAAGCCACATCCGTGTTTTCACTTTCGTAGGTAATTACGTCGGAAAATTCAATCAAGTCCGCTAAACCATTTGACTCCTTAGAGGAAAAAAAGCGATGCCCTAATTGAGCCGCTGGCTCTTGGTTACTTTGACCATAAAAACCAAACTCTTTGCCTAAAGGCGCACCCGAAATCGCTAACATTCGACCTAATTGCCCAGCTCCGAGTACACCAACTTTTGTGCTGATTTTTTTTGCTTCACCCGCCATCACGACACGCTCCATTGATTTACTACGCTTACATTACTCGGGTTTAATCACGAGGATCGCTGTTTTCTAACACCGTTTGAGTTTGCTCTGTTCTAAACGCTTTCACCGCTTCGCGAACCTTAGGCTGACCCGTTCCAACAATCTGAGCAGCTAAAATACCAGCATTTTTAGCCCCTGCATCGCCAATGGCTAAAGTACCGACGGGAATACCACCAGGCATTTGCACAATGGACAGTAACGAGTCGTTACCACTTAAAGCTCTGGACTGTACCGGAACACCTAAAACAGGTACCACCGTTTTAGCCGCAACCATACCCGGTAAATGCGCGGCACCGCCCGCCCCTGCAATAATCACTTGCAAGCCACGCGCTTCCGCTTGTTCTGCATACTCAAACATTAAATCAGGTGTTCTATGTGCCGATACCACTTTCACCTCATGCGGAACACCAAAGCGTTCGAGCATCTCTACCGCATGTTGCATAGTTGGCCAATCGGATTTTGACCCCATGATGACACCCACCAGTGGGCTACTTACATTAATTGAATCAACCATCTTCAGCACTCTAAACCTTAAAAAAAGCCGTCTATTTTACACGGATATGATCCATGATTCAATTAAGGGAATTTCTAGTCATTCTGGAGATATCCGCTTGGCGCTCAAAATCGTTCGGTTTTGAACTCAAGATGCGCATTCTTAGATGATTAAAGATACCCTTTAATCCTCTTATTATCCCATCAAGTTACTGCTTAAAGCGGCTCTTTTCTTTTTTCCAGCATCAATTTTTGCCACACCGTTTGCACCGCTTTGCGTTGAGGCAGGTAGCAATCATGAGAAACCAGAGGCTTTTCATTCTGCAAAGCCACACGGTGATATTTTGAGCGATAAGTTTTATACGCGTCTAACAGACTTTCACTTTCTGCTGGAGATAGTAGCCCTACACTGGAGGCCACCTCTAAAATTCGTAAATTATCGCTGTACTCACACAGCTTAGGATAGGAGTATGCATAACTGAGTACTAAAAACTGCATCATAAATTCAATGTCAACAATACCGCCTTGGCCTTGTTTTAGATCAAATACAGTGTCACAGCTTTTATCCAGTTCATTCATCATTTTTTGCCGCATATCGACCACTTCTTTTCGAATCTCTGCAATGTCTCTTTCTTGCTGTAAAAATGAGGCTTTAAACTGATTAAACGCTTCGACACTTTGTGCATCGCCCGTAACGGCTCTCACACGAACAAACGCCTGATGCTCCCAGACCCATGCTTTATTTTGAAGATAACTTTGATACCCTTCAAAATCCACAACCATCATACCCGATGCTCCATTAGGACGAAGTCGGGTATCCACTTCATACAAGATTCCTGCTGGCATCATGGTTGTCATCAGCGAAATTATTTTTTGCCCCATACGAACAAAGTACATCGAATTATCCAATATTTTTCCCGTTGAACTGACTGCTTGCTCACTTGATTTAAGCCCTTGATAGACAAACACTACATCCAAATCAGAACCGTATCCCAACTCAACCCCCCCAAGCTTACCGTAACCCAATACCATAAAAGGGTTGCGCTTATTCGCTTCGGTCATACCACCCGGTAAACCATTTTTTTTCTGCATTAATTGCCACGCAAACTCCACCACACAAGACAACACGGCTTCAGCAATCCACGTTAGGTAATTGCTCACTTCCGTAACGGGCACATTTCCAGTGACATCCGCAGCCGCCACCTTAAAAACTTGTGCGTGTCGCCATTGACGTAAAGCATTCATAAACTCCTCTTCATCAAGCTGTGCCGAGTTTAAAATAAATTGAGACTCCTCTCGCAAAGCCTCAGCATCCAATGGTGAAAACAGCGCCTCTTTATCCAATAACTGGTCAAGCAGTGCTGGGTATTTCACCAACATATCTGCCAGCCACGCACTCACGTGACACAACTCAATCAAGCGTTGCAGTGCCGCCACATTCTCTTTTAATAACACTAAATACACACTGCGTTTAGCGATGGACTCAATCACCGAAAGTACACGCTCAAAACACACCGCACTGTAATCAGCACTTAACACCTCTCGCAAGAGCAGAGGCATCACCGAATTTAAACGCACCACCCCCTCTTTTTCCAAAGTTTGAACAATACGCCCCTTTTGAAAGGCCACCAGTGGTTGTAAAAAATCCTTGGCTTGTGCTTCGGTTAAACCATACGACATCACCCGCGTTAAATCATCCGATACATCCACTCCCTCCAACCACAAATCAGCAAGGGCATCCGCCTCTTCACAACTATCATCTTCGGCAAACACCCAATCAAACTGCGTTTGAACCCTCTCTCGATGACCATTTAAGTCTGCTAGAAATAGTGAATAACTCCCATACCCCATCGACTCAGCCAAGGTCAACTGCTGTGCCTCATCAGAGGGTAAATCATGAACCTGCTGATCTCGCCATTCTTGCAAGCGATTTTCAGAACGCCTCAAAAAAGTATAAGCAGCCGTTAGCGCTTGATAAGCTGGCTCCTCTAAAAAATTACGTTGTCGCAACAGATCCAGCGTGGCTAACAGTGAGCGAGTTTGCAAGGCTTTATCTCGCCCACCATAAATCAACTGAAATGCTTGGGCAATAAACTCAATCTCTCGAATCCCGCCACGTCCAAGCTTAATATTATCCTCCATGCCTTTTTTCTTTACTTGCGCCGCAATCATCTGCTTCAATTCGCGCAATGAATCCATAGCGGTAAAATCCACATAACGGCGATACACAAATGGACGCAAAATATCAAATAGATAGGCCGCGTCTTCCGAGCCTCCGGCCATCACACGCCCTTTTACCAGCGCATACCGCTCCCAAGCACGGCCATGAATTTCATAATAGTGCTCCATGCCTGAAAAACTAATCGCCAGTGAACCCCCATCGCCAAACGGACGCAACCGCATGTCTACTCGATACACAAACCC
>WFQP01000048.1 GCA_015487015.1 Thiomicrorhabdus sp. | reverse complement strand
GTTTTAAAAGTTATTATTTTAGCGGCGGGTAAAGGGACTCGTATGCGTTCTAATTTACCTAAAGTTCTGCAGCCTTTGGCGCAAAAACCACTTTTACAACATGTCATAGATACGGCACAATCATTGCATTGTGATGAAATCATTACTGTGATTGGTCATGGGGCGGAGCAAGTTAAATCTCAGATAACGGGACGACACCTTCTGTTTACCTTACAAGAAGAGCAGTTGGGGACTGGTCATGCTGTGATGCAAGCAAATTCACACTATTCAGACAGTGATACGGTATTGATTTTGTATGGTGATGTGCCTTTAACAGCCGCCTCTACCTTAAAAAGATTATTGGACTCTATTGATGCACAACACCCTTTATCTCTGTTGACGGTAACGCTTGAAGAGCCCACAGGCTATGGTCGTATTGTCCGTGATTCAAAAAATGCTGTGCAAGCGATTGTTGAGCAAAAAGATGCCAATGAACAGGTGCTGGCGATTACAGAGGTCAATACAGGCATTATGGCGGTAAAAGGGTCTCAGCTTAAGAAGTGGTTATCAACATTAGATAATCGTAATGCTCAAGCTGAATATTATTTAACGGATATCATTTCGATGGCGGTTTCTGAAGGTTTTTCGATTCAAACCACGCAACCAGACAATGAGATTGAAGTGCTTGGTGTAAATGATAAGTTGCAGTTACAAAGTTTAGAGCGTCAGTATCAATATGAGTGTGCCAAGCAGCTAATGCAGCAGGGCGCAACGGTTGTTGATGCGCAACGACTGGATGTTCGAGGCAGCGTAACAATCGAACCCGACGTGACGTTAGATGTGAATGTGGTATTAGAGGGTATGGTCTCTTTAGGAGCCAATGTGACCGTAGGTGCACACTGTATTTTAAAGAATGTTCAGGTGGCTCAAAACACCCATATTCATCCTTTTAGCCATTTAGAAGATTGTATTGTAGGGCAAGATTGCTCAATAGGCCCTTACGCGCGTTTACGACCTGGTACGGAGTTGGGCAATGAAGCCAAGGTTGGAAATTTTGTTGAAATTAAAAAATCTAAGATTGGTGTTGGTTCAAAGGTCAGTCATTTGAGCTATATTGGCGATACGGTTATGGGCAGCGATGTGAATATCGGTGCAGGAACGATTACTTGTAACTACGATGGTGTGAATAAGTATCAAACCATGATTGGTGATGGCGTGTTTATTGGTTCGGACACACAGTTGGTTGCACCCGTTGAGATTGATTCCGGGGCAACTATTGGAGCAGGTTCAACTATTACTAAACATGCACCAGCCAATGAGTTGACTTTAAGTCGCTCTAAGCAAGTAACGATTAAAGGCTGGCAAAAACCAACGAAGTAATTACTTATTATGGCTAGGGTATGACTATGAAGCTTCTTACATTAGACCCTCTGTTGAGTGAACCACTAAAACAAAAAATGTTGCTTAATCAGTGGACAGTCTGTCATCAAGATGCAGGGCAAACTCACTTGGTCGGTTGGGGGTATGAAATCACTTGGCAGAAGGAAAGGCGTTCTGTCACATTGCGTTATTTTGATAAACAGGGTATCGCAGAGGCATTCTTAGAGGTCAGTCAAGAAGCGATAGAAGAGATGCAGCAGTTGGTAAGTGACTTAAGTGGTGCTCATGACTAAATTACAAGGTTATCTCGCCTTAACACGCATCAATAAACCCGTTGGTATTTATTTAGTCTTATGGCCTGCTTTATGGGCATTATGGCTCGCCTCTGAGGGCAGTCCTTCACTTCATTTATTTGTGGTATTTATATTGGGTGCAATTATCATGCGCTCTGCAGGTTGTGTGATTAATGACTATGCCGACCGAAAATTAGATGGTCAAGTCATTCGTACGTGTGAACGTCCGTTAGCAACAGGAATCATCAGCTCAAAAGAAGCGTTAATTTTATTTTTTCTATTGTGTTTTTCTGCTTTTTTACTGGTTCTTACGCTTAACAGCCTAACGATTTGGTTATCCTTTGGTGCTGTTTTTTTAGCGGTTCTTTACCCTTTTATGAAACGCTATACTTACTGGCCACAGGCTTTTTTAGGGGCGGCATTTGCTTGGGCGATTCCAATGGCGTTTGCCGCGGTGCTTAATGAAATTCCCTGGCAGGTTTGGCCTATT
The DNA here is from genome assembly GCA_015487015.1 of Thiomicrorhabdus sp. GTDB lineage: Bacteria > Pseudomonadota > Gammaproteobacteria > Thiomicrospirales > Thiomicrospiraceae > Thiomicrorhabdus. The sequence continues at coordinate 1,659 of WFQP01000048.1, read as the reverse complement.
TTTTTAGCCACGTTGATTTGGTCGCTGATTTATGACACCGCTTATGCCGTAGGGGATATGGCGGATGATTTAAAAATGGGGGTTAAGTCAACTGCTATTTTGTTTTCAAAGCACTTATGGCAGTGGATAGCATTTTTTCAATTGATTATGCTCTGTTTACTGGTTTGGGTTGGGCAGTTATTTGAGTTAGGTATCAGTTACTATCTGAGCTTATTCGTGGTTTTATGTTGGTTTCTATTTGATTTAAAACGCTTGGCACAATGTGATGCGAAACTGGCTTTCAATGTGTTTTTACAAAACCACTGGATTGGTGTCATTATCCTATTAGGCATCGTATTCTCGATGTGATTTGCTATAAAAATTTCCCCCCCCCTCTTTTTTACTGCAATAAATTATTCCCTGGAACACCATAGATCCCTTCGTGCTCAATACCCCAGTCAGATTGTTCTAACGGTTTTTTTAACTTTTTAAGCAGAAGGTTTAATAAGACAGGCGTAAAAGGGAGCTTGATTCCTTGGCCTGAATTGGGTGATAGAATAAATACGGCCTCTTCTGTGTTTAACGCACTGAAACTAATTTTAGAGAAGAGAAGTGGTGACTCGCCTAATGGGTATTCAGGATGGTTTTTTTGCTCCCTATTTTGGGCTTGTTTTATTTGTGGTGGTGTCCTTTTATAAGAACCATCTTCAAATAAATTTACTTTCGTAATTGGGTGTTGACCATGAAGTGTTGGAAGCAATAGAGCAACAAACCGACGGGTGATCCACCCTAAATAAATTTGTTGGTTTTGTGTTTCAACGGTCAATAAAATACGGTCTTCTTGAGGGGTGTAAGAAGCGTGTATTTGCTTTATAGGGTAGGTCATAGTTTAATAGAATCTGGTTTCTTTACGTATGTGAAATCTTTGTGCGATACAATCACGAATAAAAAGTAGGAGAAGGCGCACGGTGTTATTAAAAAAGGCTTTGCACCCATGGTGGCTTATTATAAACCTTCTCTTATTTTTATTGCCAACAATTCCCCTTGCCAAGCCTCCTATTTCAGACTCGTTAGACTATACGTTTCAAAAAACGGATAATACGGCCATTATGTCAACATTGGACGTTTTGGAGGGCGCACAAAAAATGGTAGGAAAGTATGTCAACGATACTGGGGAGACCATTGATCTATTTTTTGGACGCGATACAACAAACATCACCTTTAAAGGGAGTCGGTTGGATTTACGATTGCCCATGACATGGTATGACTCGGGACAACTTAAAACGTCGGTCAATTTTCGAGCACAAATTGACCTGCCGAGAACAAATTATCGCTGGAAGCTTTTCATTGCTTCTTTTGAGCAAACCTTAGAGGAGTCACCGCAAACGCTATCTGGTATTGGGGAGTCGACTAATGTGTCTAATACGAATAATATTGAAGAGACGAATAGCAACTCGTTAGGGGCACTTTATCAACTGTTTGAAATGGATAATACAAAAGCCAATCTTGATATTGGGTTGAATGCTTCAAGCCTGATTGAATACAGTCCTTTTATTCGTGTTAAGTTACGTTATCGTAAACGTTTAACAACGGAATTGACTAGCCGTTTGACTCAAAATACTTTTTGGAGCACCACTCGTGGTGGGGCATTAGATTTAAAACAGACATTTGATTATGCGT
>WFQP01000047.1 GCA_015487015.1 Thiomicrorhabdus sp. | reverse complement strand
CCCGAACCCGATAGAAAAGAGCCCTCTGAAGCGTCACGATTGATGCGCAGTAACAAACGTATTTCCAATGCCAAAATAAAAGCGTTGGGTTATCAATTTAAATACCCAACTTACAAAGAAGGCTTTTTAGGGTTTTTAACCGATTAGGGCAATTGCTTCTTCGGTTTTTCTATCTCGCCCTCAATTACATCAGAGGGTAGCTTTTTTTGTTCTGGTTCAACGCCTTCACTCCACTCTCCTTCATAATAATCCCCTTTTGAAGAGCGGTAGCGGAACTGCGCTTTAGAGGCCATGCCTTTTAAACTTTGTGCAATTAAAAAATGACGTACAAATGGAATCAAAAATAGAAAGCCTATGCTGTCACTGATCAATCCAGGGAAAAACAAAAATACGCCACCTAAAAAAACAAACACGCCTTCCATCACCTCCGTTTGAGGCAAACGACCTTCGGCCATGGCTAATTGCGCTTTTTGCATAATCGCCAGCCCTTGCGCACGCATTAAGGCAACCCCCACCACGGCGGTGAAAATGGTTAATAACACGGTGGGCAATGCACCAATCACGTCTCCGAGTTGAATCAAAAAATAGAGTTCAATCAAGGGAACAATCAATAAAAATAGAAATAAAATGCGCATAAAGCGGTTCTCTTTAAAAAGGTTAACAAATAGTGACGAGTCTATGACAAAGCAGACTGACCTATAGACAAAAATATTATAGAATGGCTTACTACTAAAAACACAGACTACCACATATTATTTATATGAGGATAATTTCCCCATTTTCAATGAGAATTTTAAAATGACTCAAACCGTTAAGTTGATTAAAAACTTATTCACTCCCTTTTTAGTCCTGTTTCTTTTTCTGAGCGTATCGACAACCAGCCACGCTAATGCGGATCTTTTGAAAGTTGACGAAGCATTTCAGCTAAAAACACCCGTCGTTGAAAACCAGCAAATTATTATTGAGTGGGAAATTGCAGAGGATTATTATCTTTACCAAGATAAAATCAAACTCACCTCAGATAACTTAAAGACAGATTCCGCTATTTACAGCAAAGCCGAACGAATAGATGACCCGCTGTTTGGTAAAACAGATGTGTATAAAAAGCACGCAGAGATTAACATCCCTTATCCTGCGGAGCTGGCTTCAAAAACCGTTACGCTCTCCGTTAAATACCAAGGATGTGCCGCTATTTTAGGCGTTTGCTACCCGCCTCAAACCCACACCTTTACCCTTGACTTACCTGCGATTGAAAGCAGCGCACCCCAAGCCGATGAAGAGGGTGGGTTGTTTGGTTCTTTAGCGGCACTTAACGATCTATTCACCTCCAACACCTCTCAAACCGAACTGTTACCCGTAGAAAAAGCGTTTCAATTTAGCCATCAAATTAATTCAGACGGTCAATTAGAGCTGTCATGGAATGTAGCGGGCGATTATCATTTATACCAAGACAAATTTAAGGTTCAAGTGACCGAAGGACAAGCCAGCCTAAACCCTCTGCTTCTCCCCCCCGCTACCACCGTGGACGACCCACTCTTTGGACTGAAAGAGGTCTACCATAATACCTTCAGTGCCCTCTTACCCATTACCAATATTGCAACCGACACCGCGATCATTGAGGTCAGCTATCAAGGCTGTTCAGTCAGCATGGGTGTGTGTTACCCGCCTACCAAGCAAACCATTATCGTCACACCAGACAGTATAAATACCAGTGCGCCTGCTACCACATTATCCACGCCCAAAAGCATCATACAACCTACAGAATCTACGGTAAACAGCGAACTATCTGAAACCGATCACATCACCAATACCCTTAAAAACAATAGCCTTTGGATTGTCATCGGCACCTTTTTTGTCTTTGGACTACTGCTCTCTTTTACCCCTTGTGTCTTTCCTATGATCCCTATTTTATCCAGCATTATTGTTGGGCAAGGGCATCACCTCACCACCCGACGCGCCTTTATTATGTCACTGGTATACGTCTTGGCGATGGCTCTGACCTACACCTTTGCTGGCGTATTAGCAGGCATGTTTGGACAAAACTTACAAGCCACCTTCCAAAATCCGTGGATTATTGGCACCTTTAGTTTTATCTTTATTTTACTCGCCCTCTCCATGTTTGGCTTTTACGAACTGCAACTGCCCGCACGTTTGCAATCCAAAATAACCCGCATATCCAACCAACAAAAAGGCGGAACCTTAACCGGTGTGGCCGTGATGGGCTTTTTATCCGCGCTGATTGTGGGCCCTTGCATGGCGCCACCACTGGCAGGTGCGCTCATCTACATTGGCCAAACAGGCGACGCCTTTTTAGGCGGCATGGCACTGTTTGCCATGAGTATGGGAATGGGACTGCCGCTGATTATTATTGGAACGTCTTCCGCCAAGCTGATGCCCAAAGCAGGCGCTTGGATGGAAAAAGTCAAAGCCTTCTTTGGCGTGATGCTCATAGGGGTCGCTATTTGGATGCTCGAACGCATTCTGCCCGTTGAAATCACCATGATTAACTGGGCAAT
>WFQP01000046.1 GCA_015487015.1 Thiomicrorhabdus sp. | reverse complement strand
GTTTTGGGCAACATACTGGCCGCTTGATACAGTACATACGCCGCAATCAACAAGGTTAACGCCGTATCCGTCCAATACCAATCGTACAGAATGATGAATGTCCCTGCAATAATCACCCCTAAAGAGGCCAGCGCATCCGACACATTATGCAAAAAAGCCGCACGAATATTCATGCTGTTTTTGGACATTCGATAGGTAAGCAATGCGGTCACCACATCAATCACCAAAGCGACACTGGCCACAATCACGACCATCCAGCCCTCAATTATTTGGGGGTCAAATACACGCCATATCGCCTCGTAAATAAGGTATAAACCCACTATCACTAACGTAATCAAGTTAATCAGTGTTGCAACGACTTCCACACGCTTGTAACCAAACGTTTTAAAGTGATCAGCGGGTTTTCGGCCAATTTTTCGGGCAATCCATGCAATCCAAAGTGACGCCGCATCACTAAAATTATGCAACGCATCGGCAATCAACGCCAAGCTTCCTGAAAAAATGCCTCCAATAATCTGTGCCAAGGTCAGCAACATATTGATTGCAATCGCCCAGCCCAGTTTTCGGTCGTCCATCTCATCGACATCATGGTGGTGATCATGTGACATAAATTTCTACTCCAGAGTACCCTCTCTTGAACAAGCTCAATTCACCTTTCCCCCTCTATCAAATAAATACTAAGACCTGATTCGCATATCCTCTAGTTTACCCTTTGAGAAAAATCGATAAAGAGCAGGCAGTACAAACAGCGTTAAAAAGGTGGCGGTTAATAACCCACCCACAATAACGGTGGCGAGTGGTTTTTGAATCTCCGCCCCCACTCCCGTGGACATCAACATTGGAATCAACCCCAATGCAGAAGTAATGGCCGTCATTAAAACTGGTCGTAGTCGGGAGGTTGCCCCATTAAATACCGCATCTTTTACAGGCAACCCATCTGCTACGCGCTGGTTAATGCTTTCCACCATCACCACCCCATTGAGCACCGCCACCCCAAATAGGGTAATAAACCCGATGGAACTGGGCACGGATAAATACTGCCCAGACAGGTACAGAGAAAATACTCCCCCTATCACTGCTAACGGAACATTCACCAAAATCAAAAGGGTTTGCCCCACTGAGTGAAACATAAAGTAGAGCAACAGCGCAATCAAGGCCAAAGAGAGTGGCACGACCATACTTAGGCGTTTTTGTGCCCGTTGCTGGCTTTCAAATTGCCCACCAATATCCACTGAATACCCGGCAGGTAAGGCCACCTGTTCGGCAATGGCTTGACGAATGTCATTGACCACGCTGCCCATATCACGACCTTGTACATTCGATTGAATCACCACTCGGCGCTGCACATCATCACGGCGTACTTGTGGTGCACCCGACTCAATACTAATTTGCGCCACATCTCCTAAACGCACCCAAGATCCTGTAGGCGATTGCAAACGTAGATCCGCAATCGCACTGGGATTGGTTCGAAAAGCTTGATCTAAACGCACATAAATATCATAGCGTTCATTGCCATGAATAATCTGCCCAGCGGCACGTCCGCCTAAGCCATCACGCACAATCGCCATCACATCACCTACGGCCAAGCCATAACGTGACAACAGTGCTCGATTAGGGCGAACCACCAACTGGGCTTCCCCCGCAATCTGCTCCATCGCTACATCACGCGTACCAGCAATGCTTTGAACTACCTTTTCAATCTCTTGACCTTTTTCAGCCAATACCTCTAAATCAGACCCAAATAGCTTAATGGCTAACTGCGCTTTAACCCCCGATAATAACTCATCCACTCGTGTGGCAATCGGTTGTGAAAAGTTCAGCAATAACCCAGGGTGTTGCTCCAGTTTATGCTCCATCAACGCTTGTAAATCTTGACGATTACTGGCACTGGTCCACTCACTAACGGGTTTTAATCCAATGTAAATTTCAATATTATTAACCGGTTCTGGATCGCCGCCAATATCGGGGCGACCAATACGGCTTAACGCATAGGTGACCTCTGGAAATTCCATCAACATCGCCTCTAATTTGGGCGCAACATTTAACGTGGTGTTTAAGCTGGCAGAAGGCGCCAAGGTTACCCGTAAGTTAATCGTTCCCTCTTCCAATTCTGGCACAAATTCCGTACCCAGTTGAGGCAGTAACGCCAGTGCTGAAATAAGCAGAACTAAGGCGCCACCCACAACGATTTTTGTTTGATTCAGTGCCCAATTTAAACTGCTGCGATACACTTTATCTAATGGTTTTAAAATAAAGCTCTCACGTTCACGCACTCCCCGTTTAAAGAGATAGGTGGCCAGTGCAGGCACAACAATCAAAGCCACTAATAGAGCCGACACCACCGCCAACATAATACTGATCGCCATCGGTTGAAACAGTTTGGCCTCCACCCCCTCAAAACTAAACAGCGGCAAAAATACCACCAAAATAATTGCCGTCGCAAAAAAGATAGGACGAACCACTTCACGCCCCGCCATTTTTAAACGCAGGGCAATGCCACTTTTATCCTTTTCTACATCGTAAGGATCGGCATCTTGCTTGCCCACACGTGCCGTCAACTCTTTATCGTGTACCGCATCGGGGTGAGAGAGATGTTTGTACATATTATCAACCATCACCACCGAGCCATCGACCAGCATACCAATGGCCACTGCAATCCCTCCCAGTGACATTAAGTTGGCCGATAGATCAAACCACGCCATAATCATTAAAGCCATGCCTATCGAGATTGGGATCGAAATCAACACCAAAAACGTAGCACGTAAGTTCATTAAAAACAGCGCCAGCACCAGCACAATAAAGACAAACGCCAACAACAACGCATTCACCACAGTGGTCACCGCTTGGGTAATCAAGTCACTTTGATCGTAAAACGCCTCAAAATGAACGCCTTCTGGCAACGCTTGTTCAATTAACGCCACTCGGTCATTAATGCCATCAATGGTACTTTTGGTATTGGCACCCATTCGTTTTAACACAATGCCCGCCACCACTTCACCCAGTACCTCTGGGTTGCCCTGTGCATCTCGACGAGTCATGGTCACCGCGCCTTGACGAATCTCACTACCCAGCTCCACCGTGGCCACCTGCGCCACCGTCACCACCGTACCATCAACCGTTTTTAATGGAATTTGACGCAACTCTTGCAGCCCTTTTTGGTCGTGACTTAACCAGCCCACACCCCGAATCACTAACTGCTCTTGCCCACGATCCATATACCAACCGCCGGCATTGGCATTATTATTTTCCAACGCCTCAATCACATCTTGCTGGCTCAAACCATACGCCAGTAAACGTGATGGATTAATATTGACCTGATATTGGCGTACCTCACCGCCAAACGAGAGTACATCGGTAATACCATCCACCGGCATTAACAGCAACTTCACCACCCAGTCATTTAAACTGCGCAGAGCCATGGCGTCTAAACCACTCTTTTCATCCGCCACCAATAAATACTGATATACCTGACCCAAACCTGAGGTATTGGGGCCAATTTCGGGCGTACCCACGCCATCAGGAATTAACTCCTTAGCCGATTGCAAACGCTCAAACACCAGCTGACGGGCAAAATAGATGTCCTTTCCCTCTTTAAAGACCACCGTAATACCTGACAGTCCCGTTTTAGAGATGGATCTTACTTGCTCTACATCAGGCAGTGCATACATCACCGCCTCAATGGGAAAGGTAATCAGTTTTTCGACCTCTTCCGAAGCCAAACCTGGGGCTTCAGTATTAATGGCTACCTGTACATTGGTAACATCTGGAAAGGCATCCAAATTTAACTTGGGAATCACCAACACCGACGATGCCAGCATCGCCATAAGACCAATCACCACCAATAAACGGTTAGTAACAGACCAATCGATTAAACGATTTAACATACGCTTCTCCTTGTTCCCTAATCCGTTTATTTAGTGGTTATGCGGGTCAAACCCGCCTTTTGCGATTTCAGACTGCACAAAAAATGCGCCTTTACTGACCACCGTTGTGTATTCAGGAATGCCCTCAATCAACATCAGATCACCCACTGTTTGAAGTACCGTCACCTCTTTAGGCTCAAAGCGCCCTTCAGAAACTTCTACAAATACCTGCCAATGCCCATCGGCACTGCGCACCACTGCCTCAACAGGCAACACAATACCGTGCTGTTTCACGCTGTCCTCAATCACCACCTGTACAAATTGACCGGGGTGAATGGTGTCTCGTTCATTGGCCACTTCAATATTGACCGATAAGGTTCGAGTGGTTTTATCCAGTGCATGACGTGCCTGCACCACCTTGCCGCTCATCCAAACATCGCCCACCAAAATACGTACTGGCGCACCCAGTTGAATACGTGCCGCATCGTCTGGTGTGAGACGTGCTTCAATCCACAAAACCGATTCATCACTGATCGTCATAAGTACCTGACCGGGTTCAATAAACTCGCCCACCACAAAGTCATCACTCATCACCGTACCCGATTGAAACGACAACAGGTCAAACTCCCCAGTAGCCTGAGTCGCATCATTTTTTCTTAAAAAAGACTTAATCTGTTTTTGGGTCATGCCATACGCATTCACTTTGGCATACGCTAACTGATAGGCAATTTGCGCGGTCACAAACCGTTTGCCCGAGACGACTTTTTGCCCCAACTTTTTCACTCGGCGCAGTTCCGCATTGGCCTGAATCAACTCCCCTTGTGCCTGTGCCATCTCCATACTGGAGAGTTTGACCAATGGCTGACCCTTATCAACATGATCCCCCAAACGTACATGACGCGCGACTACTTGAGCCGAGGTTCTAGGCGTTATTTTTGTGGTTTGATACGCATTTAACGTCGCCTCACCCGGTGCAGTAATCGCTTGACCCAAAGACTGTTTTGTCACCATCAATATCTCAATACCCGCCATCGCACGTTGTTCAGCAGAGAGCTCTGCCACAGATGATTCCTCTTCATGACCATGCTCATCATGGCCAGAATTACCGCCATGATCACTGTGGTCTTCATGGCTTTTATCACCATGATTTTCTTCATCATGATTTGAATGCTCTCCGTGATCGGCATGATCATCGTGTCCACCATGATCACTGTGATCTTCATGGTCTTTGTCACTATGCCTTTCTTCATCATGATTCGAATGCTCTCCGTGATCAGCATGATCATCATCTCCACTATAATCGCTGTGATCTTCATGGCTCCCTGAACTCATTAATGTATTTCGCTCACTCTCATGATGCGCATGACCTTCACCCGCATAACTCATGCTTGAAACCGTCATACTCGATACCGCGAACCCCAACACCATCCAATAGGTTAATTTTGTACTCATTATTTATTCTCCAATATTCTGTGTTTCAACAGGGACACTCAACGCAAGCCCTAGCCATTTTCCTAACTGACCCGAGGCATCCAACCACACAATGGCCGATTGCCATACTTCGCCCACCAACTCCGTCGCCGCTTTTTGAGTTTCAATACTCTGTTTTGCCTGAATCAAATAATCCGTGGCACTCAGCTCACCCGCCTGCCACATCTGATCCAACACTTGCTCTTGCTCACGCTGCGCTTCTTGACCCTCTGTTAACCAGACATTCCAAGCACGAGTGGTATTTTGATAGCGCCCTAAACTGCTCTTTAATTGTGCTTGAGCACGACGATAAGCGGCTTGATACTGTTGCTCCGCCACCATAGCCTCGTGTGAAGCGGCACGTACCCCAGATTTAAAATCATTACGCACAAATAACGGAATCTCTAAACTTAACCCCAATAACGTATCCGAGCCTTCTCGACCCGCTCGTACACCCACCGTGGGGGCGGCACGGGTGGTACTGTCTACCACCGAAATCTGCGCTTTTGCAGCTGCTATTTGATGCCTTAATCTCACCAACTCAGGTAACTGTTTAAGCCTATCAAACTCCACAACCTCAAGTGGTGTACTCAATGCCTTAGGCAAAACTGGCCATGCATAATCGACCAATCCTGTCACACGCTGTAAATTGGCTTCAGCCTCAGCTACTTGGCTATCCATAGCGGCCTGTTTCATCAATGCTTCACTGTAAGTCACTTGCGCTAAAGCGCCTTCTAATGCCCCCATGTCACCCGCAAATTGACGCTGTTTTACCGTCTCAATAAACCCTTGCATAAGCTCCGTTCGGCGTAAGCCTAAAGCCTGCATCTGTTTGGCGGTTTCATACGTAGCTAAAGCTGTTAACGTCTCAACGGCTACACTTTTTTTCACTTGCGCTAATGTCGCCTGTGCCATTAAACGTTGCTTATTGGCCACCAAACGCTGTGCGTCCCCACGATCACTCCAATCCAGCGTTTGATTAAAACCAACCAATGCGGTATTAACGTCACTGCGCTCCGCATCCAATATCAAATTAGGGTTATACAACGGTTGATCCGCTCCCTCCTCACGTGCCCAAGCTACTTTAATAGAAAACTCGGCCGCTTGAACATCAGGGCTATCTCGCCAGACCTTCTCAATAAAATAGGCCAAAGAATTCGATTGAATAATAGACAGGTTTTCCGCCAAAACAGGCGGTATAAACCCAATAAAAAAGGTACAAACACCCACTAAAAAAGGGCGTTTAAATAGGGTGATTAACCACATAATAAAAGTCAACATAATATCAATCCTTTCAATACACAAAAGCATATCGCTGTTATGAAATTAACAGCTCACCATGTCACTATTCAACAAATAGCAACACAAATCATAGTGATTCAGATTCCCCCTGAAACGGTAAATTCAAGGCAAAAAATATGCGTTTATAAGTGTCAATAATCACTTTTTAACACAAAAATGGCTGGTTTCAGGGGTAAGCTGGATCGCTAGAAAAGAATTTAAGCGGTTGGAGGTCTTAACAGAGGAGAAAAAGATACATAAACAGGTGCTTGGGAACGCACTGAAAAATCATGGTCTATAAAAGGAATAAACGGCAGTACTTGACTATAAATAAGCCCAACTAAATGTGCTGAACCATGACAATGATGATTGTCATACTGATGATCCGAATGAAGGCCACTCGAATTGTTTAAAAAAGTATGATCGTGATCTCTGTGATTAGATAGGTCATAAACAGACATCTGATGAACAGATACATCATGCATAGACAACGCCTCGGAATGCGTATCCGACGCAAACGCAAACCCCGTACAGAGGTGTGTGAACAGCAGTGCATAAATCAGTATTTTTTTCATCACCCATCATTCTAAGCGAATCATAGCAACCGAGTCAATAAGAGGATTTGAGTTGAAAATAGGGGGGGATAAAAAAAGCGTATGAATCGAGTGATTCATACGCTTACTGAGCACTTAAAATACATTAAATATTACGCGAGCTTAGAAACCTCAGCGTAAGCACTGGCTTTACTGGATAGCTCACTTACCGCGCTTAAACCAGATGTGGTTTCATTGGCATCCATTGCACTGGTTTCAAGTGCATCACGGCTTCGAACACTTTGCGATGCCACTAAATCATTAGATGAACTGCCCGCAATCGCCTGCGCCGCATCCGATAACGTAACCGTAGAGTTGCCCCCACTGGTTGCCTGAGAAGAAGACTTATCGTCCATTCTTAAATCAGGACGAGCGTTCATTTGGTTATTTTGAGGCTGAAGAGAAAGTGCGGCTGATAAAGATGGATTAATCGCATTCATCACCTTGCTCCCTATATATTATTTGTTTAAGTCAACTTCGATTATAAAACAATCTCAACAAATAATCTTAATTTAATTTCAAATTCACGTTAAAAAATAAAGACATTTCATAATGTTACCCCTAAAATACGCCCTATGAATAACTCTTCAAAGTACAACAAAGATACCCTCTACGCCCAAGCCCATGAAGCCATTGGCGCATTTCAATTTGATGAATCGGTTGTGGCGGTTTTTCCAGACATGATTCAACGCTCTGTGCCCGGTTATCAGACTATTTTGGCGGGCATTGGTGAGCTAACCCAGCAACACGCCCAACCCCATAGTAACCTGTACGATTTAGGCTGTTCTTTAGGGGCTGCGACCCTAACCATGCGCCGTAATGTGGAAGGCAAACAGTGCCAAATTATCGCCCTCGATAACTCCGAATCCATGATTAAACGTGCCCAAGAATATCTTCATGCCTACCACTCTGAGGTACCTGTACACTTACATTGTGCCGATATGACTCAGTTTAAAATTGAAAACGCCTCAGTGGTGGTCATTAACTTTACCCTGCAATTTATTGATCCCGATCAACGAGAAGCGCTACTCAAAACCATCTATCAAGGATTAAACCCCGGTGGAATTTTAATTGTCTCTGAAAAACTTCATTTTGAGGATGACGCACTGCAAACCAGTATTGAGCACCTACACTTACAATTTAAACGTGCCAATGGCTATTCAGAACTTGAAATCAGCCAAAAGCGCAGTTCACTCGAAAACGTACTCATTACAGATACCGAGCAGGACCACTTAAAACGTTTTAAAAAAGTAGGCTTTCAGTCAGCAGGGATTTGGTTTCAAGCGTATAATTTCGCCTCATTTTTAGCGATTAAAGCTTTTTAAAGCCACTTAATCCCCCCCCCTAAAACACACAAGTAGGATCGTTTCACGTGAAACAACATTACGACACTTTTTGGTCTCATCTATACGATACAAAACTTGAATCTTGGACAACGCAACTGCCCAGCCTACTTGAAGACGCACTGAACCCCGAGAACAACGGGAATCTACCCCGCTGGATTGAGGTCATGGCACAGATAAAATCCTACCCTACCCCATGTGACTATGATTTAAACCAATCAGCCATTAAAATTTCCCCCCCCCCCTCTTTTACAAAAGAGCAAACCTCAGAACTTGAGCAAGCACTGCGCGGCTTTCATCCTTGGCGAAAAGGCCCTTTTTCAATTCATGGCATTGAGATTGATACCGAGTGGCGTTCTGATTGGAAGTGGGATCGAGTCAGCCCTCACTTAGCCCCGTTAACAGGAAAAAAAGTGCTGGATATTGGTTGTGGCAGTGGCTATCACTTGTGGCGAATGGTGGGTGAGGGTGCAGAATTAGCGGTTGGAGTGGATCCTAACTTACTCTCAATGAATCAGTTTTTAACCCTAAAACACTTTATAGGAGAAGACGTTCCCGCCTACTTTTTACCGCTTACGTTAGAGCAACTCCCTGTCTCCACCAAAGGTGGTGCATTTGATACTGTCTTTTCAATGGGTGTGCTCTATCATCGACGCTCACCCATCGACCATATTTATGATCTCAAAAAACACCTTGTACCGGGTGGGGAGTTAGTACTGGAAACATTGGTCATTCCTGAAGCTTATGGACAACTTTTGGTGCCAGAAGATCGCTATGCGCAAATGCGCAATGTGTGGTTTTTACCCAGCATAAAAGAGCTCAGCCACTGGCTAAAACGCTGTGGCTTTGAAAATATTCGCTGCGTAGATGAAAACCAAACCAGTACACAAGAACAACGCAGTACCGACTGGATGCAATGGAACTCACTTGAAAGCTTTTTAAACCCAGAAAACCATAACCAAACCATTGAAGGTTACCCCGCACCGTTAAGAGCGGTAATGGTCTGCAATACACCTAAATAATAAAACATAACTCTCTTTTGATAATCGACTAAAACCATGTAAAATCGATCATACAAAATACCATCCAAAAAAGCATTAAACAGAAAAGAGAGCCTTAAAATGAAATTACGACCTCCGTTCAGTTTTTTCAAAAACAAGCCATCCCCTAGCCAACTTGAAAGACGCCTTGAAAAAAGGCATCTGTCACACTTTTCTGCCACAGTGTCTCAAAAAAATTCAGACACTCAAGAATGCATTGCTACTGTGCTTAATTTTTCCAAATCGGGGCTGGCAATCCTATCAACTAAAGCCATTCCAACTAATGAAATTCTCAATATTCAACTGGCTTTTAACAGCGAACGCAGTGTAGAAGTCCTGTTTAAAATTACCAGTTGTCGAGAAGTTGAAACAGGTTTTATGATCGGTTGCCAACTCGCAGAACCCAATACACACTATGAAAGTTTGGTTCATAAAATTATTCAACCCAGACACTCTGTGGTAAGCGATTGTTGGTAAGCCAACTGAAAACTTTTATATAACTCCTCTGCCTATCAAGGATCAACGCAATGGACCAATACAATCAAGAGATGTTAGATTCTCACCTTAAAGGCGATCATTACGGTCATCGTATGGGCTGGCTTAGAGCGGCTGTTTTGGGCGCAAATGATGGCATTATTTCAACAGTAAGTTTACTGGTTGGGGTGATTGCATCAGGTGCCAGTAAAGAGCATATTTTATTGGTGGCGTTTGCGGCTTTAACCGCTGGTGCTATTTCAATGGCGGCAGGGGAGTATGTTTCTGTTAGTTCGCAATCGGATACTGAAAAAGCCGATTTAGAAATTGAACGCAAAGCATTAGAAGAAAACTGGGAGCAAGAACAAGCTGAATTAGCTCATATTTACCGAGAGCGTGGCGTTAGCCCAGAAACAGCTCAAAAAGTAGCCTTTGAATTAATGCAACACGATGCCTTAGGTGCGCACGCTAAAGATGAACTTGGCCTATCTGAAGTACACGCGGCCAAACCTTTTCAAGCAGCCTTTGCCTCAGCCACAGCGTTTATATCAGGAGCAGCCATCCCCGTCTTGTTAATTGTAGTGTTACCCATGGAAAATTTAGGCTATATTATTGCGGGAACGTCTCTAGTACTACTGTCGATCTTAGGGGCATTAGCGGCCAAAACAGGGGGGGCAAATATGTTAAAAGGGGCGTTTAGAATGTTTGTATGGGGCAGCTTTGCCATGGCGCTGACCACTTATGTGGGCTTGCAATTTGGCGCGGCGGGTTAGTAAAATGAACAGACCCAAAAGAAACAAGGCATAACTGGAAGGCTCTGGCACTGCGGAGACCGCACCATATAAAAATTGAATACCCGCAATGTCATCTGCTTGAAGGGTGTTTATGCCTTGGTAATCAGCATACATCAACGCCCCTTCAACTTCAGAGTGACCTAATCCTAATGCATGGCCAATTTCATGGGTGGCAACGGTTAAAAAATCGTAGCCTAATGAACCATTTACCGACCAATAAACAGCTTCACTAAAGTGAATTTCACTCCATGCTATCTCGCTAAAGGTTTCACCTTCTTGCTCGATAAACGATCGTCCTGTTAAAGCGTGAGCAATTTCACTCCCCCATATATACTCTCCTGCCAAGACAATATCACCCGCTTGATCATCCACTTGATTAAACGATAAATTGGCCACGGATGCCCAGCGATCAAACGCCGTATCAATTGCGCTTTCATAGCCTTCAGGAATAAATGAACTCAGAGCCGAACAGGCTTCATAGCCTAAAAAACAGGATGAGTAAGAAGTAGCTATGCTGTAGCTAATTGTTGCCCCACTGCCTAAGGCATTGCTCTCTCCCCACGTTAAAATGGATTCATTTTCAGCAAAAGGGGCGTAATCAATAGGTTGATCTACTTCAAAAAACGTAAAGGCCTGTGCTGTGCTACTAAAGGCCAGCAATAAACTTAACAGAAACGGTTTCATTAAGGTTTATTTGGCTTCTTCAATCATCGTAATAATGGTTTGTTCAACCTCTTTCGCAATGGTTGCCAGTCGGTCATCACTGGATAAAGCGGCCAACATGGCGGCTGGCTCAATCATTCCAATTTTAACTTGGCCTTTTTCGGTATATACCGAAATACGACACGGCAGTGCCATGTTTAAACGCATATCAATGTCTAACACTTGAGCTGCTTTAACAGGGTTACACACCTCAAAAACCTGACACTCTTCTGCAAATTCAATGCCTTTACTGCGCAATGTTTTGCCTAAATCGTGAATGTGTAATACACCAAACTTATGGTTTTTAACGGCGCTGTCTAAATCCGCGGCCGCCTGTTCAAATGACTTACTGGTCTCTGCAATGTAATACATGTCTATCTCCTAAAAAGGTTAATGAGATTGGTGAATGATTAATATCTGTTTAAAAACATCTGGGTCTTTAATTTGAGTCATCTCGCCTTCACGCGGAATATGTTTGTCTTGTAAACGTGATAAAAAGAAGCGTAATGCCGCAAGCCTGAGTGCCGCTGGCCAAACCGATTGTTCAACCTCTGTAAGAGAGCGTTTTGTTTGATAAGCAGTTAATAGGGTATTTATTTTAACCTCATCAAACTGAATATCTTTTGGTGTTTCACTGTGGGTACGGCACCAATCATTTACCATCACGGCTAAATCGTATAAAAATGAGGAGTGACACGCGTAGTACAGATCAATAATACCCGATAACTTGTCGCCATCAAACAGGGCGTTGTCACAAAATAGGTCCGCATGGGTCACCCCTTTTGGGCAGTGCGCCCAATCAACGGTATTTTGAAAGGCCAACTCAGCTTGAATCAATGCTGACTCTTCAATACTTAAATGGTGCTTAATGCTCTCATACGTGCGTTGCATCCAGTCTAAATCACGGTCATTAGCTCTAAATTGATCGTACTCTAACCCTGCCAAATGAAAAGCCGCCAACTGCTCACCCATCACACCACACTGTACAACCGAAGGGTTTTCTACCCCCCCTCCTTTCAGACGCTCCACCAATGAAGCAGGTTTGCCACACAACTCTTTCAAATACCCATTGGATCGTGTTGGCATAGGGTGTGCCGTAGGAATATTGTGTTCTGCCATAAAGGCCATAATATTTAAAAAATAGGGCAATTCTTCAAATGAGTGGTGTTCAAAAATGGTCAACACAAACTGTTGCTGCTCACCCTCTTTAAGAGTATTTACAAAATAATTGGTATTTTCAATGCCCGCACTAATCCCCTCAAAACTCTCTAATACGCCTACATCATAGTTTTTTAAAAAATCAATTAACTGGCTCTCAACAACAACGGTGTAAACGGACATAAACAAGTCTCTTAAATGGTAAAATAACGCGATAAATTCTACCATATTGAGCAAAAAAATGACCGAATCCGCCCCACAAATCCTCACCAACCCAGACAGCCCCTTTATTTTAGTGGACGGCTCCTCCTATCTTTTTAGAGCCTTTCACGGAATGCCGCCCTTAACGAATAGTAAAGGACAAGCAACAGGTGCCATTTTTGGGGTCATTAATATGCTGGGAAAATTGCTTGAAAAATACCAGCCCGAAAAAATGGCGGTTATTTTTGATGCCAAAGGCCCGACCTTTCGCCATGAAATGTATTCCGAATACAAAGCACATCGCCCGCCCATGCCCGACGAACTTCGTTCTCAAATCAAGCCTATTCATGAAATAGTCAAAGCTCTGGGACTACCACTATTGGTCATTGATGGCGTAGAAGCCGACGATGTTATGGGCACCTTTGCCCAACAAGCCGCCGCAACCAAACACAATGTACTCATCTCTACAGGCGATAAAGATTTGGCACAACTGGTGAATGACCACGTTACCCTGATTAACACCATGAACAACACCTTTTTAACCCCGGATTCAGTGGTGGAAAAATTTGGCGTACGTCCCGATCAAATCATTGATTATTTAGCGTTAGTAGGCGACAGCTCCGACAACATTCCCGGCATACCCAAGTGTGGCCCCAAAACGGCGGTTAAGTGGCTCACCGCCTTTGGCAACATAGATAACCTTATTGCCAATGCCCCAATGATTGGTGGAAAAATTGGTGAACACTTGCGCAACAATATTGACCAACTGCTGCTGTCCCGACAACTTACCACCATTAAACTGGATTGTGATTTGCCCGTTAATTTAGAGGACATTCAACGTCACCCTGCCAATATGGAGCGCTTACAAGAACTGTTTGCCGAATACGACTTAAAAAACTGGCTTAATCAAGTCATGGTTGGGC
>WFQP01000045.1 GCA_015487015.1 Thiomicrorhabdus sp. | reverse complement strand
TCAACGGCTTCTACCCCAATAATTTCTTCGATCTCTTCAATCACGCGATCGGGTTCTGCCGCTGGTAGGTCAATTTTATTGAGTACCACTAAGACTTCTAACCCTTGCTCAATTGCGGTGTAACAGTTGGCTACGGTTTGTGCTTCCACACCTTGAGAGGCATCGACCACCAATAACGCACCTTCACATGCCGCCAGTGAACGAGAAACTTCATAGGAAAAATCGACGTGCCCAGGAGTATCAATAAAGTTTAGTTGATAGGTGTGTCCATCTTTCGCTTTATAGTTTAATGTGACACTTTGCGCTTTGATGGTAATACCGCGCTCTTTTTCAATGTCCATGGTATCCAGCACTTGGGATTCCATTTCACGATCGGACAAACCCCCACATAGGTGGATAAAACGATCGGCAATGGTGGATTTACCATGGTCAATATGGGCAATAATTGAAAAATTACGAATAAACTTTAAATTGTCTGACATTGATGCTCCAAATATAATTTTTCTCCCCCCTATTTCCCGACTAAGATTCATAGTCAGAAGAGAGAGAAAAAATTATACAACTCTATAAAAAAAGGGGGCTATTGCCCCCTTGTCCTTACTCACGTTTAGATATTTTTAAAACCCAATTAATGTTCGAGTAAGTTTTGGTTTAAATTTAATGTCGCATATTTTACGCTAATTTAATTCATTTAGCATGGATTAATCATCGCTACACGGCATTAAGAAATCTCTAATAAACCCATTTACTCCTCTTTCAAAACCAAAGGTAAAAAGAGAGAGCGCCCATCTCGAATAATACGCACGGGTAATGAACGATTTTTAGGCAGAGACTTCAATAGCTTTTTCAACCCTTGACTGCTTTTAACAGCTTTAAAATTAATCGTAACGATGACATCACCTCTTTGTAAACCAGCACTTTCAGCGGGGTTGCCAAACACTTTTACAATACCCACACCATATGGAATTTTTAACGCCTTCAAAGTCTCCTTGTCCAACGACTTTACTTCAGCACCCAAAAGATTATGCGCCAAGCCAAGTGCACCTTTACTGGCCACAACCACTGAATCGGTTGCATCCAATGCTGCTAACGTAACGGTAAACTGTTTGAGTTCACCTTGGCGTAACACCTTAACGACCACCGCTTTATTCACAGGAGTAATGCCTACAATAGGGGGTAAGTCTGTTGATTTATGAATCGTTTTACCATCAAACTCTAAAATAATATCCCCCGCTTGAATGCCGGATTTTTCAGCAGGCGTATCAGGATACGTTTGCCCCACCAAGGCGCCTTTAGGCGAATCTAAACCAAAAGAGTCGGATAAATCGCTGGTCACCTCTTGCACCAACACTCCTAAGTAGCCACGAACAAACTCACCATTTGTTTTAAGCTGCTCAACCACATTCATCGCAATATCAATTGGAATGGAGAAAGACAAGCCCAATGAGTACCCACTGCTACTGTAAATTTGAGAGTTAATCCCTACAACCTCGCCCGCTAAATTAAATAATGGTCCTCCCGAATTACCTGGGTTAATTGATACATCCGATTGAATAAACGGCACATAAGTGTCATTAGGAAGTGCTCGACCTAACGCAGAAATAATGCCGTGTGTCACGGTAAAGTCCAGTCCAAAAGGTGCGCCGATTGCCAGCACCCACTGCCCTACTTTTAACTGTTTTCGAGAGCCAATTTTAGCCACAGGCAGATCGATTGCGCTAATTTTTAACAACGCCACATCGGTTCGTTTGTCCGACCCAATCACCTCCGCTTTAAACTCTTTTCGATTCCATAAGGTCACCATCACCTCATCCGCGCCGTCCACAACATGGTGATTAGTTAAGATATAACCGTCTTGACTGATAATAAAACCTGAACCAAGCGAGTGCGGCTGTTTTTTTCCTTTATGCGGATCATCACGCCCACCATGTCCACGAAACTCATCCCCCCCTCTAGGAATACCAAAGAAATAACGTAACATCTCATCTGGTAACCCCTTAAATTGCGGGGGAAGCTGGCGTTGAATACGAGGTTCTTTGGTAGTACTGATGTTCACCACTACTTGATGATTCTCTTCAACCAATGTTACAAAATCAGGTAAACCAAATGCCACCGCAGAGGGTACAGGCTTGGCCGCACTTTCCGCCGACACCACCGCTGGCTGAACCATCCATAGTGCACCGATCAAGTACGACGCCAACAATGCGGTTTTTCTTATAGTTTTCTTCATGGCAATATCCTTTTCATTTATATACTTAAAGGCCTTTGCACAAAAGGGTGCACGGATAAAAAAGGCTAAAACATACCTGATTTTCGTTGAAAACCTTGTGAATAGCTGACTATTCCCCTCCGTTTCCCACCTTAATCAGTCAAATTTTTTCTCTCGCACCCCTCTCGTGCAAAGGTCTCATTTAAAACAAAATAAGGGCTTGTCTTTTTTTTTCAAGTCAACCGTTGTACCTCAACC
>WFQP01000044.1 GCA_015487015.1 Thiomicrorhabdus sp. | reverse complement strand
CCCCAACCGCCTGCACGACCGTTTTATTTACACCCCCAATGAAAATGCCACACTGTGGGCAATACAAAGACTTTCACCGTAATGGCAAAAAAAGAACATACTCATGCTACTTGACTCTCTCAATGCCGACTGGCAAAACACACTGCACAATGAACTGAATCAACCTTATATTCAGGCATTAAGTGCCTTCTTAGAACAAGAAGAACAGGAAGGTAAAAAAATTCTCCCCCCCCCTAAACAACGATTTAATGCACTAAACAGCACCCCATTAAATCAGGTTAAGGTCATCATTTTAGGGCAAGATCCTTACCCAACAGTAGGCCATGCACACGGGCTGTGTTTTTCAGTCTTACCCGAGGTAAAACCGTTACCCAAATCCTTGCTCAATATTAATAAAGAACTGTTAAGTGATGTTGGTATCGACAATTCGCACACAGGGTATTTACAACCTTGGGCAGAGCAAGGGGTATTACTATTAAACGCCGTTTTAACCGTAGAAGCAGGCAACGCCAATGCCCATCAAAACAAAGGCTGGGAGAAATTTACAGACGCGATTATTCAAGCAGTTAATACCCAAACAGAACACAGTGTTTTTATCCTATGGGGGGCTTACGCGCAAAAGAAAGGCAAACTCATCGACCATCAAAAACATCTGGTACTCGAAAGCCCACACCCCTCCCCACTCTCCGCCTATCGCGGTTTTTTTGGTAGCCAGACTTTTTCCAAAACCAATGCCTACCTAAAACAGCACGGAAAAGGTGAGATTGATTGGCAGGTTTAATTATTTAGGGGGGGGAAATATTTTGGATGGGAGTATTCATAAATCTGTGTCATTTCATTAAAGTTGACACAAACCCTACTTATTCATACTTTGACTTTAATTCTTCTAGCGATATAAACTTAGCATGACCACTTTCTATTTTTTCTTTTCTGTCAGAGAGCATTTCCTCATGCCATTTAGGCGATTTAATTCCAGTTGGCTCGCGAGTAAGTGAATCCCACAATGCCTCCATTGTTTGAAGCCGCTCAAGAACACTCATTTTTGAAATTTCAGCAATAGTCATTTATATTTCCTCTGTCAATTTCACTATAGAATACATTCTAACAAAATCAGTAAAGAAGCACACAAAGTGCTTTACCTTAACACCTAATGCAAATATTTTGGCCTTCCGCGCTGTAGTTTTCCAGAGCACCCTCTCTTGAGCAAACTCAATTCACCTTGTCCCCCCTGCCTAAATGACATTCACCTAATTGTATTAAATTAAAGTCGACACTTAACCCCACTTATTACAAAAAAACTCTTCATCAATCATGTTAAGTCAAGATTTGACCTCCTTTTTTCACACGTCCTCTTACGAAAATCTCATTCACCAAGTGGAAAAAGCAGTTTATAAAGTCAAAGAACAAGGACGAAACCAAGTATAAATATCTAAACGCTAACCAATCACTCTTTATTAATAACTCTATTTACGTATAATGCTATTTGTTATTTATTTAATCAAACAGGTAAACCCTATGAACAAAATACTCCGTAATATTGGATTAACGGCCTCTTTAGCTTTAATCTCTAGCGCGTCTATGGCAGATAACACTTACATTTTAGATGATATCGGCTTTTATGATGATCACAATAACTATCTCCATTTAGTTCGTATGACAACCGGTGTAATAGGCGATTTTACAGACACATTTAACTTTACCGTTCCTGAAGGAAATCGGCGACTCGAAGCCGTGGCACTAAGAAATGGAATCAATGGTGTTTCTGAATTTTATAGCATAGAGTATAACGGCAGTTATAATGAAGAAGAAACCTTCTCTATTTCAGACGAAAATTATGCAACCATCATTCTTGACTCAGCGCCTGTGTTACCTGGAAACTACTCCTTATCGATTAGTGGCTATTCACTAGAAAACACGTCACAATACAGCCTTTTTTTATCTCTTATCGACAGAGATAATGAAAACCTCAGTTACGACTTAAATAAAATCGTGGCAATATCCCCCGTACCAGAACCCAGCTCCATTGCTTTAATGCTAGGTGGCTTAGGATTAGTTGGCTTTATGGCCGCACGTCGCCGTAAACAAGGTTAAGACATAAAGGCCTCTGCACAATAACATCACGAAAAAAAAAGGGGGGGGGATTACAACACAAAAAAACTCCTCATTAATCATTGTTAAGTCAAGATTTGACCCCATTCTCTCTGACCCCACTTATCATGGCTCTTGTTATGTTTTTGCTAACTCTCTCATTACTTTATGTCGCATTAACATAAACTTACCTAATGTTTGAGAGTAACCTCGCTCTCCATAAAAAGCATAGCTATCAACTCCATACGCACTTGTTAATTTCAATTTTTTTCTTAACCGTTGAATATATTGTTTATCGTAATCTTCTTGACCCTGAGCACCTTTTTTAAGTATTTTTGTAATAACACTCCCATTTTTTTTCAATTCTATATAACGCCCGTTACTACTATCTTTACCAAATTCATAACCAAACTCTGATAATATTTCTCGTAACTCATGTATTTTCAACATGTTCTCACCATTTTTTCGTCTACGAGAATTAGATTTAAACCATGCGCTAATAAATGATAGTTCATCCTCTCTTGACCTACATAATTCATGAGCAGCAGCTTTTCTCGTAAACTCAAACATTTCATCATCTGTTGGAAGTGTTACCCAATAATTATTTTCACCAAGAAATGATAATGTAGACAATAAAGCAGCTCTTTTATTTCCGTTATGGAAGCAGTGATTATTTATCAATGAATGAAATAATGCTGCACCTTTATTGAATACACCTTTATATGCATCTTTACCTCCTACTGATATAAAAGGTCTTTGTACTGATGACTCTAAAAGATTATGATTTTTAATTCCTGGAGGTGAAACAGGATCTTCTTTATCCTGAAAATAGATGACTAAAAAATCATGAATATATTTAATTTCTGAAATGTCCAATGAAACTCCTTTAAAACATAACGGGGAGGCGATAACCTGCGTGGCCTCGCCTGAAAATTTTAAGGGGCTGTCCTAGATAACTAAAATTATCTAAGATGGAACCATGAGAAAAAGTAGACTAAGTTGGTATAAACAAAGTAAGTTAATTGAACTGTTCGTAGCTGGTGCAACTGCTCGGACAGCAGCGTCACTTGTCGGTATAAATAAGAACT
>WFQP01000043.1 GCA_015487015.1 Thiomicrorhabdus sp. | reverse complement strand
GGGCAAAGCAGACCTTTAATTCCGAGTATTTAACCTTGGCGGGTTTTTCATTTGGCAGTTATATTTCTTTAAAAGTAGCGCATTCAAAACAGGTTGAAGTGAATGCCTTGTGTACGGTCGCACCGCCTGTTGGGTTATATGATTTTTCAGCCTTGCTTTCAAAGGAGGGGGGGGGAGAAATTTCTTGGACGCTGATTCAAGGAGGTCAAGATGAAGTGGTTTCAGCCAAAGAGATTCTCAATTGGGCGATGTCGCAACCGAATAAACCAGATGTCTATTGGCGAGAGCAGGCAGGGCACTTTTTTCATGGTGAGTTGATCTGGTTGAAGAAGGTTATTTTGTTGGCGTTTTGAAATTTTACCCCCCCCTTTTTTCCTTGCCACTAATTAAACAGGAAGAATTCATAATGAGTTTATTTACGTAAGAAAAAGAGTGGAATTTATCTATAGACCTTGAAGATAAAAGAGATGTTCTTGAATATTCTATTTACAGATGAAATCGATCTAAATGAGCTATCCGATACTCTAAGTGATTCAGTATTTATAAGGGGTATTCATTTTAAGCACAGATATCAGTATTTGCTAATATAAAAAGGTTCGTTATAATATCCTCATATAAAATATTGATGGGCTATTTCTGTTACTCAGTGTAAGAATGAATGGTTATTTTAGGGGATTAAAAACGTATGAAAACACCGAAAGCTTTTTCTTTAAATTCTATGGCATGGGCGTGTGTTTCTGGTGTGTTGCTGGCATTGCCGGTGAGTGCGCTGGCGGAGTCGATGGATTTTAAAATGTGTGTCAATACGGCGTTGTCTCAAAACCCCGAAATGGCTTTGAGTGCTGCGCGTATTCAGCAGGCTCAGTCGGCTTTAAATAAGGCCGAATCGAGTCGTTTGCCTCAGGTTAATCTTTCGTTAACTGCGGCAAATACCACTAATGCATTGACTGCATTTGGTATGAAGTTACAACAGCAGAGTGTGGTTGCCAGTGATTTTTCGCTCGATCTATTAAATAACCCCAATGCCTATACCGATTTTAATACTCGTATTGATGTGAGCTTGCCCGTGTGGAACGGGGGAAAAATGGATCATTATGAAGCGCAAGCACAAACGATGATTCAAGCGGCTAAGCAGGGTGATATCGCCATGCAACAATATTTAACGTACAGTGTTTATCATGCGTATGAGGGGATACATGCTGCGCGAGCACATATTCAAGTGGCGCAACAAGCCAAACGTACCGCAGAGGCTTTTGTAAAAACCACACGTAACTTGGTGAATGAGGGGGTGGTGGTTCGTTCAGAGTTATTGAGTGCACAAGTGCATTTGTCGATGGCGGAAGCGGGGTTACTTGAGGCGAAGGGCCAAGAGAAAATAGCATTGGATCGCTTGAAAATCTTAATGAATAAAGAGACGCATGAACCGGTGGATGTCTCTGAGCGTGTAAATTTAAAGTTACCCGCAGAGTCGGTCGAGGAGCTGTTAGATTTGGCATTAACGTCCAACCCTCAGTTAGCGGCTAAACGTAAAGAGGTCTCTTCGTCACTTTATCACGCGCGTATTGCCAAGGCAGATAGTTATCCAAGCTTTAATGTGATGATGCGACAAGAGTGGAATAATGATGCCTTAAGCCTTGATAACAGTTCGTATACCGTAGCAGGTGTGGTTTCTTGGAATGTGATGGATTTTGGTGTGACACAAAGTTCGGTCGATATGGCGAATGCTGAGGCGATGCAAAAACGTGCCAGCGTGAAGGCCCAAGAAAATAAGATTCGGTTAGATGTGCTGCTTAACTGGCAAAAAATGCAAGTGGCTTTAAAGCAGGTTCAAGCCGATAAATTGGCGGTGGAACATGCCACCGAAGCGCAAGGTTTAATTGTAAAACGTTATGAAGGGGGCGTGGCTACGATGACGGAAGTGTTGGCGAGTAAAACACAGTTGGATAAGGCGAAGGCAGAGCTTGTCTCGGCGGAGTTTGATGTCAATATTTACAAGGCGAAGTTGCGATTGGTCACCGGTACGATGGCTCTGGATCAGTTATAAATAACGACGACCGTGAGCTGAGTCGTGACTAAAAAATATATATGTTAAGGGCAATATTATGAGATGTTTTTCAAAACAAGTAGGTTTACTTTTATTAACCCTATCATTAGGACTGTCTGGTTGTTCCAGTGAACAAGAGGCTACTTCATCGGCTTCTCAAACGGCTAATACAGTGGCGGTTACGGTCGAAACGGTACGCTTAGGAGAAATTCCTTTAATGGCTGTTGTGCCGGGATCGGTTGTGCCAGAGCAGAAGGCGAGTATTGCCTCACGTTTAATTGGTTACATTAAGGCACTGGATGTGCAGGTTGGTCAAACGGTTAAGCAGGGTGATCTGCTGTTTAGCATTGATTCGGCTGATATTAAAAGCCAAATTACTCAAGCCAATGCGGCGTATCAGCAAGCGTTGGCTGGGTTAAGAGATGCTAAGTTAGACTTTGATCGTTTCAGTAAATTATTTAAAGAGGAATCGGTCTCTAAACAGCAGTACGACAAAATGCGTTTGCAGTACAGTGTGGCACAACAAAATGTGGCGGCGGCTAAATCGAGTTTAAATCAAGCCAAAGAGCAGTTGCATTACGCCAATGTAAGAGCCCCTTTTGATGGCGTGGTGGTTGAAAAATTAGCGGTGGCGGGTGATTTAGCTGCGCCCGGTAAACCCGTATTAGTGATTGAGAACTCAACCTCTCTGAGTGTACAAACCGAAGTAGCAGGTGATCTTTTTGCTGTGTTGCGTTTAGGGGATGATGTGCAGATCGCTTTGGAAGGACAGCCAGAGCCTTTTATCGGAACGGTGTACACGTTAGTGGGAGCCGCGAATGCCAAAACACGTACGCATACGGTGAAGCTGAGTTTGCCTAAGAATTTAAACATTAACAGTGGAACTTTTGCTCGGGTGAGCTTTAATCGTGGTGTTCGCCAAACGATGATGGTGCCTAAAGCAGCGGTAATTAATCGTGCGGGCATTGATGGGGTATTTGTGGTTCAGGACGGAAAAGCTTTTTTTCACATGGTGCGCACAGGGTTGGTTCGTAATGAGCTTGTTGAGATTCAGTCAGGTTTGGCGTTGGGAGAGGTCATTGTAACGTTTAGTGAGCAACCTCTGTTAAACGGAGATATTTTAACGATTAAAAAATCGTTAAACCGTGATGTTGAACGTTTAGAAACACAAGGAGGGTAGAGATGGCTGAGCTTAAAAATTACGATGCTCCAGAGCCGCTTAAACTGAATATTGCGGGTAAGTTAGCACAGGCTTTTATACACTCCAAAACCACCATGCTGATGGTGATGTTTGTTTTATTGGCTGGGCTATTGTCGTTTGTGATGACACCTCGTGAATACAACCCCCAAATTGTGGTGCCTGCGGCCAATATTATTGTGCCCAAACCGGGGGCTTCGCCTGCGGAAGTGAGCAATATGGTGGTTAAACCTTTAGAGACCATTTTGGCAGCTCTGCCAGGGGTAAAACACACCTTTGGTTATGCCACCAATGATTTTGGTGTAGTCACGGTGCAGTTTGAAGTGGGTGAAAATCAAGTGGACAGCTTGGTGAATATTTACAATCAAGTGATGCAGAACATGGGTAAAATGCCGCCTGCTACCCAAGATCCGTTGATTAAACCGATTAATGTGGATGACGTGCCGGTGATGACGCTGGCGATCACCTCCAGTGAGTTATCTGGTTATGATTTGCGGGACATTTCATTAAAGCTGGTGGAGCATTTACGCAATGTGGAAGGGGTGTCATTTACGGATGTGGTCGGTGGTCAAAAGCGAGCTATTAATGTATGGTTAGATGCCCAAAAAATTGCCTTAACAGGGTTGTCGTTAGAGGCGATTAGCCAACGATTGTTGAGTAGTAATGTTGCTTTACCCGTCGGTGAAGTCGTCAACAATAACCGAAATCACCCCATTCGAGTGAATGGCTATTTGGGCAGTGCTGAAGATGTAGGCAACCTGATTATTAGTACGGAAAGTGGCCGAATTATCTACTTAAAAGACATTGCACGTATTGAAGATGGCCCGAAAGAGGCGGACAGTTATTCTCGTATTGGGTTTGGCCCAGAAATCGCTGGCTCAAGTGCCGCGGATCAACCTGCCGTGACCATCAGTTTGGCAAAAAAACCAGGCACCAATGCGGTGAATGTGACCGATGCCGTTTTAGAGAAACTAGAGGAGTTGAAAGCGGGGGTACTGCCCAGTAATGTCGATGTGGTAGTCACGCGTAATGATGGTGAAAAAGCCAACAGTGCTGTGAATTTATTAATGGAGCATTTGGCCATTGCCATTGGTTCTGTGGTGCTGATTTTAATTCTCTTTTTAGGCTGGCGTGAAGCGGGTATTGTGGTGATTACCATTCCGCTGATTCTGTTTATTGTTTTATTAATTGGGTTTTTAGCGGACCAAACGATTAATCGAATCACCCTGTTTGCGCTCATTTTAGCGCTGGGATTGTTGGTGGACGACTCTATTGTGGTGATTGAAAACATTCACCGGCATATTCATCACGGCTTTAATCCTGAACGCTTTGATGAGGTGATTGTTCGCGCTACCAATGAAATAGGTAATCCAACTAATGTGGCGACCGTAGCGGTTGTGTTAGCCTTTTTGCCTCTGTTATTTGTGACAGGCATGATGGGGCCGTTTATGGCACCGATTCCGTTTAATGTGCCCGTTGCGATGCTGGCCTCTTTGCTGGTGGCGTATATATTGGTGCCTTATATTGCATATCGTTTTTTGGGCAAAAAAGCCATTAGAGAGATGCAAGAACGAGAAAGTCTAGAAGCGCATCATGTTGAAAAAGAGGACTGGATGCGCGTCTGGTATGAAAAGCTGATGGTACCCATTGTAGAAAGCCGTACTAAGCGTAACTTGTTTTTATTTACGGTATTGATGGCGCTTATGGCTTCGATGTTGCAACCAGCACTGCAATTTTTACGGGACGATGGCATGAGCAATCCTCTTCACCCGGCAGGGGTTGAGGTTAAAATGTTGCCTTATGACAATACCAGTACCTTCTTGATTCAAATCGATATGCCTGAAGGCACGGCCTTGGAAGCGACGGATCGTGTGGTGCGCTATGTGGGAGATCTACTGTCTCAAACTGAGCATGTGACCGATTACAGTGTCTTTTTAGGTGAGCATGCGCCTATTGACTTTGCTGCACTGGTACGAGGCGATTTAATGAAACAGGGGGCGCATTTTGCTCAAATTCGGGTGAATTTAGTCAGTAAGCACCAGCGCAGTGAATCATCTCATGAGATTGCTCAAGGGGTGCATGAGGCAATTCAACCGTTACAAAAAATGTTTCCTACAGCCAATATTAAGCTTTATGAAACTCCCCCTGGGCCGCCTGTTACCACGCAAGTGATGGCTGAACTTTATGGGCCAGATTATGATACATTGCGTCTGGCGGCCAAAGAGGTTACTGAGTCGTTTAAGCAAATTTACGGTTTAATTAATATTGATAACAGCGTGACAGATGATGCCGATACCTATGAGATAAAAATTGATCGTGTTCAGGCCAGTTTGCTTGGGGTAGAGCCAGCGGGTGTCTCTAAAATGTTACGGGATTACATTAATGGTTATGAGCTAGGCTTTATGCATTTGGATAATGCGCGTGAACCCGTGGGGATTTTAGTACGCTTACCGCGTACAGAGCGTGCGGTAGTCGAGCAGTTGCTTACGTTACGCGTACACGCTCGCAGTGGTGAAGCAGTGCCGTTATCGGCGATTGCGACCATTGAAAAAATTAAGCAGAAAAAACCGATTATGTACCGAGATCAACACCAGATGGTGATGATTGGGGGTGAGTTATTGGCTTCCAGTCCTGTGTATGCGGTGTTAACACTGGATAAAATGCTGGATGAAGTCACCTTGCCAGAATCGGGAGTGGCTTTTAAAACCAGCAATTTAGGATTTGTTGAAGCACACCCAGATGATGTGATGGACTATCATCTTTTATGGGGGGGCGAAATGCGTCTGACCTTAGATGTTTTTAGAGACATGGGCAGTGCCTTTATTGTAGCTTTAATCCTGATTTACTTTGTACTGGTGGGTTATTATCGTTCGTTTATGATTCCAACCATTGTAATGGGTGCGATTCCACTCACCATGATCGGTGTATTTCCAGGACACTGGATTACCAATCAAGCCTTTACTGCTACCTCGATGATAGGGGTCATTGCACTGGCGGGTATTGTGGTACGAAATTCGTTGCTATTAATCGACTTTACTTTGGAGTTTGAAGCCAAAGGAAAATCCTTAAAAGAGTCGGTAATTGAAGCGGGAAAAGTACGCTTTAGACCCATTTTATTGACGGCACTGGCGATTATGTCCGCCTCGGTCATTATGGTATCCGATCCCGTATTTGGTGGATTGGCGGTCTCCATGATTTTTGGAACACTGTCGTCTACCGTGTTGACGCTGTTTGTGATTCCTGCGCTGTATTATATTTGGCGCTGGCATGGCGGGGTAAAACAGCAGGAAGAGGCGCGTTTGTTGAGAGAGCTTTCTTAATAGGCAGGATTGTTATAAACGTTCTTATTTAAAAAAGGGTCGGTTTTTACAAACCAACCCTTTTTTTATGTTGTTTTTCTGTCGTTGTGCTTTATTTCAAATAGGTTTATTTTACTGTTTAATTAGTAAAAAACTAACTTTCGTTAATTCTCAGTGCAAAATGATTTTAGTAAAATTTCTATATGCGAATCAGTGAACTTATTCGTGTTGGATATTACAAGAGACCTTTGCATGAGAGAATTGACAGATTAAAAACTTGGTTCATAGCCATGCGATTAACCTCATTTTTAAGAAAAGTAGCAGAAATTACGCTATTTTTTCTATCACCATACTCCTGTGTAAAAGTCTCTACAAATCAATAAAATTGGGGATTGTATGAATGTCGTTAAAAAAATGGGGGTAGTGGCTTCGCTGGCTTTAGTTTCAAGTTTATCAGTTGCGGATAATGTTTATGATCTAAGTGGAATGGGGGAGTATTTTGAATATGGAGACGAATGGGCGGGTGTCTGGGAGTATCAACTTGATATTGTAACAGGCGTAGAGGGGCTCTTTACGGATGAGTTTATCATCACGGTACCTAAAGGTTTTTTTTGGTCTCTTGATGCTGAAAGTTTTGCTTATCAAACAGATGTTTCAGAGTTTTTTAGTATCGAGTTTGGTGAGAATATTTCTGACGTTTGGGATGAGCCTAGCGGTGGTCGTCGTGGTCCTGCAACATTGGCAGATAGTCGTTCTGATGTTGTCGGTATTTATGAAAATATTTATGGTGAAGTATTTGAGAGAAAAAGAGTTATTTTACCCGGCACCTATTCTTTATTTGTTTCTGGTAACTCAGTCAGTTCTTTGGGTGAATATGAACTTGAAATAGAACTTTTTCAAGCCTCACCTGTACCAGAACCCAGCTCGATTGCATTAATGCTTGGTGGTTTGGGCTTAGTTGGCTTTATGGCGGCGCGTCGTCGTCAGCAATCTTAATTTTAAAAACCTTGCTAGACAACGGCTGTTTTAGCAAGTATAATTCGCCCCTCATTTAGGACGGAGAGCTGTCTGAGTGGCTGAAGGAGCTCGCCTGGAAAGCGTGTATAGGGTTAAACCTATCGGGGGTTCGAATCCCCCGCTCTCCGCCAATTCCTATTTGTATTCTATTATGGTGACTTTATTCGTCCCCTCGCGACGCTAAGTTGGAAACTCCGCCAGGTCCGGAAGGAAGCAACGGTACCTTCTGATGCGTGCGCCGAGGTAAGGCGGGTAGAGTTGCCACCATTTTATTTTCTTGTTATTTTTTACCCCCCTTATTTTTTAAATAATCACTTTAAAAATCTCTCCGTGTTTTCTTAATTCACGTTAAAATGAATCGAATTTTTATCTTATTAAGGTTAATGAATGGGTTCCATTGCAAACTCGACAGTCCTTGCCCGTAAGTGGCGTCCTAAACAATTTTCTGAACTGGTGGGTCAAACGCATGTTATGCAGGCGCTGGCTAATGCGTTGGATCAGCAACGTCTTCATCATGCTTACCTATTTACTGGCACACGTGGTGTAGGGAAAACCACCATTGCGCGTATTTTTTCAAAAGCGTTAAATTGTGAACAGGGTGTCTCGTCAACGCCATGTGGGGTGTGTGATATTTGCCGTTCGATTGATGAAGGGCGTTTTATTGACCTTATTGAGGTAGATGCCGCCTCTCGTACCAAAGTGGATGACACGCGCGAAATTTTAGATAACGTACAATTTGCGCCCACACAGGGTCGGTATAAAGTGTACTTAATTGATGAAGTACACATGCTGTCTAAGAGCAGTTTTAATGCGTTGTTAAAAACGCTTGAAGAGCCACCCGAGCATGTAAAATTTTTATTAGCAACCACCGATCCTCACAAGTTGCCGATTACGGTCTTATCACGCTGTTTACAATTTAATTTAATGCGTTTAACTCAGCCTCAGCTTCAAACTCACCTTGAGTTTATTATGGAGCAAGAGAGTTTATCGTTTGATAAATCGGCGTTGGGCTTGATTGCTAAAGCGGCGGATGGTTCAGCACGTGATGCATTGAGTTTATTGGATCAAGCGATTGCCTATGGTGCGGGCGAGGTGATGTTTGAGCCAGTACAAACCATGCTAGGTTGGGTTGATCAGCAGTACAGTGTGGCGATTTTAAAGGCTTTGGCCTGTGACGATGCCGAACAACTTAAGCAAGTGATTCAGCAGTTGGCTGTGATGGGTGTGGATTATCAAGCCCTACTGGCACAGTTGATTGAAGTGTTGCATGCGCTCTCGTATGCACAGGTCTTTAATGACAGCGGTGCGCTCACTACGATGCCTGAAGAGATTATTAATGAACTGGCTTCTCAACTGAGCCCTGAGCGAGTGCAGTTACTTTATCAAATTGCGTTGCTGGCCAAACAGGATATGCTGTTAGCGCCCGACATTCGAATTGGGTTTGAAATGTCTTTGATTCGTATGTTGGCATTTCAACCTGTTCAACAAGGGGATGCTTTGCCAGTATCCTCTTCTTCGAACTCCTCTGTGGTGCAGGGGGGGGGAGAAAAAGTAGCCCCTCAAAGTCCGCCTTCTCAAAATGCATTAGAGGGATTGGCTTCTGCGCGGTCGTTAATGGCCAATAGGGCTGAGACGGTAGAACCCGTTACGCCGATGTTGCAATCGACAGAACAAGGGGGGGAGGATTTAGTGCATTCAAATGTGAGTCAGGATTTTAATTCCAGCCCCAGCCCATCTAAACCTAGCGCTGCACCGTCTTCATCTTCGGATCATTTAGAAAAAATTAAGGCGAGGTTGAAACAATCACTGGGAAAGCCTCGTCTTGATGCCAAGGCATCACCTACATCGCCTACACCAGCCAAAGCACCTTCTTTCCCCCCCCCTTCGGAACCGTACTCTCCCAGTCTGCCTGACGTAGATTCGGTTTGTGTTGAAGAGAGCATAGCAGAGCCATTAGAGCCAAAGGTTGAGATGGATAAGGGGGGGGAAAAAATATTACTTGAGCGCTCAAGTGACAGCATTGAACAGTGGTTGGCGTTGATTGAACAGTTGCCTTTAAAAGGCATGGCGGCCGAGGTGGCGCGTAATTCGGTTTTAATCCATTTATCAGAAACTCAATTAGTGGTGAGCATTGATCCTGCACAAAATTATTCCAAACAAACGATGGCATTAGAGCAGTTTGTAAACGCGGTAAAACAGCATTTTGGTGCAGACTTTACGCTAGCATTTGTGGACTCTCATGAGCACTTTACGCCGGTTAAGTATGCAAAGCAGCAAGCAAAACTTAGGCAAAAAATGGCCGAAGAGTCCATTCAACAAGATTCTGTCGTGCAGGCTTTAACCCAATCGTTGGGCTTGGAGGTTATAATAGACAGCATTCAGCCTGTATAACGATTCAGTGGTTATAAACAGGGATATTTAATTCTATTTTTCAGGAGAACACGTATGTTTGGTGGTAAAGGTGGTTTAGGTAATTTAATGCAACAAGCTCAAGAAATGCAAAAAAACATGCAGGAAGCGCAGGCTGAAATTGCCAAAATGGAAGTGGCTGGTGAATCCGGTGGTGGCATGGTGAAAGTTGTGATGACTGGAAAGCATGAGCTGATTAAAGTTACCATTGATGATGCCCTTATGGACGATAAAGAGATGTTAGAAGACTTATTTGCGGCCGCGGTAAACAGTGCTGTGCGTAATGTAGAAGACGTATCTAAAGAAAAAATGGGGGGATTAACCTCTGGTATTGAACTACCTGAAGGGATGAAAATGCCGTTTTAAGGCATGATGAAATTTTGTGAAAAGTCCTTTAATTCAAGAGTTAATCGAAGCGTTTAGAATCTTACCCGGTGTGGGGCCTAAGTCTGCACAGCGTATGGCTTATTATATTTTGGAGCGCAATAAAGAGGGGGGGGGAAAATTATCTCAATCTCTTTCGAGTGCAATCGAACAAGTTGGCCACTGTAGCTCGTGCCGTACCTTAACGGAAGAGCCTCTTTGTACGCTCTGTTTATCTACACAGCGGAATTCAGCAGAGTTGTGCATTGTTGAAAGCCCAACGGATGTTACCGTGATCGAACAATCGGGTGTGTTTAAAGGAAAGTACTTTGTCTTAATGGGGCATTTGTCACCCATTGATGGCATTGGCCCTGAGGCATTAGGGTTGGATGTATTGGAGTCACGTTTAGCGAGCCAAGAGGTGAGAGAGCTGATTATTGCAACTAATCCAACGGTAGAAGGCGAAGCAACGGCGTATTATATTCAACAGTTAGCCGACTCTTTTGGGATTTTAACGACGCGATTGGCTCAAGGTATTCCGCTGGGAGGAGAGTTGGAATATTTAGATTCTGGCACATTAACACAGGCATTTATTGCGCGAAAAAAGGTATAAAAAAATGCACGCCAAGCGTGCATTTTTTATTTAAGTGCTGGGATTAAATCTCTCCCCACTTCTTACGTTTTGCAGGCATTCTAAAGAATCGACCGAGCAGCAGTCCAAATAAAAGTACCCCCCCTCCAGTTAAGAACCATTGGCGTTTTATGGCGTCTTCAGATTGATCTATCTGCTCTCTCATAATCGCATTTTGATCTTCCAGTGTAGATAGGCGTTGTTTCATTTGCTGATTTTGCTCATCCAGTTCCACCGCATTGCTTGAGATGGATTTAAGGCGAGTCAAGGCTTGTGTCAGTTCAAACTTTTCTTGTTTGACGCTGGCAAGTTCTTGGTTGGTTTCTTCATGGCGCTCTTTGAGTGTATTGAGTTCATGTTGAAGTCCGTTCAGCTTCTCTTCCAGTGCCGTCGTTTTTTTAATTTGTCTTTCTAAGCGTACTCTGGCAACAGGCATATTTTGTAATGTGCTGGCATGCATCCAACCGGTATAGGTTTTTCCTGATTTTTTATACTCAACCAGTGCCCAGCCTTCGCCATTTACTTCGAGTATTTTAACGGGTGCACCGGGTGGCATCATTCGGCTGATTTTAAAGCTTGTGCCTCCGCCACGTCGCATCGGTACTTTAAAGGTATCGGTAACGTAGTTGGTATAGCCTGGTGTGACGGCCGCGTGTACGCTGTGCGAGGCTAAGCTTAGGCCACCCACAATGGTTGCAACCATTAGCACTTTGGCAGCGGGGGTGGCGAGGTTAAATTTGCTGAATTTTTTCATATTGAGTCTCTAGGTTATTTAACGCAGTTTGGTATCCGGCCAATTTTTCGCGCTCTTTGGCCACCACGGCTTCGGGTGCTTTTGCCACAAAACCAGCGTTATTTAATTTACCGCCTAAGCGTTTAATTTCATTTTGAAGTTTAGCGATCTCTTTTGACAGTCTCGCCAACTCGGCATCTTTATCAATCAGCCCTGCAATAGGAATCAGTACTTTCATCTCCCCAACGAGTGCAACGGCCGACTCAGGGGCTGCGGCACTCTCTTCTAATACTTCAATAGAATCGAGTTTAGCTAAGGTTAACAAGTAACGTTTGTTATTGTTTAGCCACTGAGTATCTTGAGGGGTTAATCCCTCTAAAAATACCGGCAATTTCTTGTTTGGGGCAATGTCCATTTCAGAGCGAATTTTACGTACGCCTATGATAAACGTTTTTACCCACTCCAGCTCAGAAATTGCTTCTTGATCTACTTTAGAGTCATCAGCTTCTGGATACGGCTCTAACATTATGGTGTCACCTTGTTTACCAGCCAGTGGTGCAACCGCTTGCCACGCTTCTTCGGTAATAAAAGGGGTGATTGGGTGCAGCAGTCGTAAAATGGTTTCCAGAACACGCACCAGTGTCTTACGGGTTCCTCGTTTGGCGGCCTCAGAGCTGTCTTGGGTTAGGATGGGTTTGGCCAGCTCTAAATACCAGTCACAATACTCGTTCCATGTAAACTCATAGAGTGCATTAGCGGCTAAATCAAAGCGGTAGGCATCAAAATGTTTGGCCACATCGGCTTCAACTTGCTGTAGACGCGAGACAATCCAGCGATCGGCCAGTGATAATTCAATCTCTGATTTAGGGTCTACGCCCGTGTCATAGCCTTCGGTGTTCATCAGCACATAACGGGTGGCGTTCCACAGTTTGTTACAGAAATTACGGTAGCCTTCCGCTCGGTTTAAATCAAACTGAATGTCGCGACCCGTTGAGGCCAGTGAGGCAAAGGTAAAGCGAATGGCATCGGTTCCAAAGGCGGGAATGCCGTCTGCAAATTGTTTGCGGGTCGATTTCTCAATTTTGGCCGCTTTTTCTGGTTGCATCATGCCGTAGGTGCGTTTTTTGACCAGCTCTTCTAGCTCAATGCCGTCAATCAAATCAATCGGGTCTAAAACATTCCCTTTGGATTTAGACATTTTTTGCCCTTCACCATCTTTGACCAGTCCGTGTACATAAATTTGTTTAAAGGGGACTTCGCCCGTAAATTTAAGCCCCATCATAATCATGCGGGCAACCCAGAAGAAGATGATGTCAAAGCCCGTAACTAATACTGAAGTGGGGTGGAATTTTTCCAGTTCAGCGGTTTTTTCAGGCCAGCCTAAAGTGGTGAATGTCCAAAGTGCCGAACTAAACCAGGTGTCCAATACATCTTCGTCTTGGTTAAGCACCACATCACTGGAAAGTTGGTGTTTTTCGCGTACTTCGAGTTCGGTACGCCCAACATAGACCTTACCATTTTCGTCATACCACGCTGGAATACGGTGTCCCCACCAAATTTGACGTGAGATGCACCAGTCTTGAATGTTGTTCATCCACTCAAAATAGGTGTTTTCCCAGTTTTTAGGCACAAATTCAATGTCGCCATTTTTAACCGCATCAATGGCGGGTTTAGCAAGGGATTCGACCGCTACATACCATTGATCGGTTAAGAAGGGCTCAATCACCGCATGTGAACGGTCGCCACGTGGCACCATTAGAGTATGCGGTTTAATGTCTTCCATTAAGCCAAGGGCTTCTAGATCAGCAATGATCTGTTTACGCGCTTCAAAACGATCCAGTCCTTGGTATTTTTCAGGGGCTTCGTCATTCATTGCGGCATCAACGGTTAAAATGTTGAGCATGGGTAAGTTGTGGCGTTTGCCCATTTCATAATCGTTAAAGTCGTGTGCGGGGGTGATTTTGACACAGCCCGTTCCAAACTCTAAATCGACATAGTCATCGGCAATAATAGGAATTTCTCGCCCCACTAAAGGCAGAGTGATGGTTTTGCCCACTAAGTGTTGGTAGCGTTCATCGTCGGGATGTACCGCTACGGCTTGGTCGCCCAACATGGTTTCGGGGCGCGTGGTGGCGACGACCAAGTGTCCTGAACCATCGCTTAATGGGTAGCGCATGTGCCACAAATTACCTTGCTCTTCGGTGGAAACCACTTCAAGATCAGAAACCGCTGTGTGTAATACAGGATCCCAGTTAACCAAACGTTTACCACGGTAAATTAGGTCTTCTTCATATAATTTTACAAAGACCTCTTTAACGGCTTCGGACAAACCCTCATCCATGGTAAAGCGTTCACGACTCCAGTCAGGAGATGCACCCATACGACGCAGTTGTTGGGTAATCGTACCGCCAGATTCCTCTTTCCATTCCCAAATTTTATCAATAAATTTGTCGCGTCCAAGATCGTGACGGCTTAATCCTTGTGCTGCGAGTTGACGTTCCACCACCATTTGAGTCGCAATGCCTGCATGATCGGTGCCCGGCTGCCAAAGCGTGCTGTCGCCTTTCATGCGGTGATAGCGGATAAGGGTGTCCATAATGGTGTCTTGAAAGGCATGACCCATGTGCAAACTGCCCGTTACATTGGGCGGGGGAATCATAATGCTGTAAGGGGCTGCATCGGGATTTTGAGGTTTAAAATAACCTTTGTTTTCCCACGTTTGATACCATTTTGTTTCAATTGAATTTGGGTCGAAATGCTTTTCCATAAGGGTCTTTATCTGCTTGTCAAAGTTTGAATATAATTCGCACGATTATAGCAATCATGGGGAGCGTTGTCTGTACTTTGTCTGGTAGAAATTGGCGGGAGTCAGGAGAGGGGGGGGAGAAAAGTTTTGAAGGCCTTTTTTAGCATTCAAAAAAATGGCCGTTAAACGGCCTCAATGATTGCTTAGGAGAGCAAAACGAAATCTACTGCTTTTTATGAGAGCAACTGTAATACGGCTGCTTTGGATTGGTTACCTTGGGATTGCATTGCGATGGCGCTTTCGTTCAAAATATTTTGTCTAGATTGCTCGGTAATGGCTTTGGCAAAATCGGTATCACTTAACTGGCTTTTAGTGGCATAACTGGCCACGTTTTGGTTTTGAATGTTGTCAATGCTACTGGTTAGCCCATTTTGTTGTGCGCCAAATTCGGCACGAGATGTATTGAGTTGTTCAATCGCGGTGGTAACGCCCGCTAAAGCGGTGGAGGCATTGGCGGGGTCGCTGATACTTAAGCCTGTAATGCTTAAAGCATCGGTCGTTAAAGTGGGTAGAGTAAGCGTGCTGTTGCTGTCTGCGCCCAGTGCAATATTGACCGAATTCATCTCTCCATTCAGTAACGTTTGCCCGTTAAAGCTGGTAGATTCGACAATTTGATTGATGTTTTGCAGGTTTTGTTGAAACTCATTATTTAACATATCGCGTTGCGACGTGTTAAGTGCTCCATTCATGGCTTGTAGGCTTAGCTCATTCATTCGTTGCAGCGATTGGGTAATCATGTCGCTGGCACCATCCGCCGTTTGCAACATGGATACGCCTGCGTTAGCATTTTGAACGCCCATGTCTTGCGCATTAATTTGTGTATTAAGAGTGCTTAGAACAGCAAGCCCTGCGGGATCATCTGATGCGCTGTTTATGCGTTGTCCACTGCTAAGGCTTTGATTTACAGATGAGAGGTTTGAGCTGTAAAGGCTGTTGGTGCTAAGGTTGTTTGCATTGATATTCATGTTAATATCTCCTTATTCAGCGTGTAATATGATAATTTAAATATTACGCCTAATTAAGCGTAAAGGAAAGTAAAAATGTCGTGTTGCTCTAAAGGGTGTTGTAACTTTAAATTTGAAGAGGGGCCTCCACTGGTGGATAACTCGGTAACAAATTTAAATGCACAATATCAATTTTTACCTTACGGTACAATTCTGGAAGAGGAAGAGGTGATTCGTATCTGGATGGAATCGGGTGCTAATAAAACGGTCATTTTAGAAGAAAAAATTCCGTTGGTATTTACTGATTCAGGCCCTGAGGCAGAGGATGGAAAAAAAGACTTTCCTTGGCAGTTGGTGGCATTAGACAGTGGTTTTGAATATGAAGATTTAATGAACTGGAAAAACCACGACCTCTACAACCCCAACGAAACCTCCGTGTTATTAAAATTTAACCACCCCATTGAGATTAAGCCGTCATTAAAAATGAGGTTGTTAACAATATTGTATAAGATACGAAATTTATAATTTGAGTGTTTTAATCTGTTACTGCATTACAAAACGTCCAAGGTAAACGTCTTCCAGTAGGTCGGGGTAAATTCGGTGTTCTTTGAGTATATTGCGAGCCACTTCTAAAATTTCGGCTCGTAGTTGGTCTGGGCCATCGGGTGTTTTTAGTTTTGAGTAGGTTTGGTTGCGCAGTAGGCGATCAATATCGTTTTTAAGAATAGGGCGTAGGTGTTCCATCTCGACTTCCACGACCTGTGGCATGTAAGACATAAACTTTAAATCAACTGCTAAAAACTTCGCTTTGCCCTCTCCTCTAAAGTTCACCACTACTTTGTCCATTGCAAAATATTTAGGAACCGATTGTTCGGGTGCTTCAAACTGTTTAAATTTGGCAGGATTACCTTGGTTAACCCCCTGTGCAGCTTCTTCTGAAAGTACTTGAAAAGAGAGGCTAGAGAGCAGAGCGATCAGCAGCAGGGCAAAAGTGTTTTTAAGCATGGTATCTCATTGTTGAATTTAGTAAATGAATTCATTGTATCGAACCCTTTTTAATTATGGGAATTTTTTTGAGGATTTTTTAAAGGTTAAGGGGGGGGGGAGAAACTTTAGGGCATAAAAAAACCCCGTATAAAACGGGGTTCTTAGTTTTGAGGTTAAAGCTAATCGTGACTCAGATTACCTATAAGGTAAACGGAGTCATTATAGTTATGATTTTTTAAACTCAGGGTAGGCTTCCATTCCACACTCGGACTGATCCACACCTTCGTACTCTTCTTCTTCTGAGACACGAATACCCATAACGGCTTTTAGGATGTACCAAAGCACTAAACTGGTACCAAAGACCCATGCAAAGATCACTACAATACCTGTTAACTGTGCAACGATGGTTGCATCAGGGTTGGTGAAGGTGACAGCAATTAAACCAAAAATACCGACCACACCGTGAACCGAGATTGCACCTACTGGATCATCCAGTTTCAGTTTTGAGTCAATGAATAGGATTGAGAACACTACAATCACACCACCAGCTACACCGATAAGCGTTGCTTCTAGGGCGGTTGGTGTTAAAGGTTCTGCGGTAATGGCAACCAAACCAGCAAGCGCACCGTTTAACATCATGGTTAAATCGGCTTTACCAAATTTAAGTTTAGCTAAGGTTAAGGCACCTACAACACCACCTGCGGCCGCTAAGAGTGTGTTTACAAAGATCATCGCAACGGCGTTGGCGTTTTCAACGTCAGAAACCATTAATTGTGATCCACCGTTAAAGCCAAACCAACCTAACCAAAGAATGAAAACACCTAAGGTAGCTAATGGTAAGTTGGCACCTGGAATAGCGCGAGTTTCACCGTTTGGTCCATATTTTCCTTTACGTGCACCAAGCAGTAACACACCCGCTAATGCTGCGGAGGCACCGGCCATGTGAACCACACCTGATCCTGCGAAATCTAAGAACCCTAGCTCATCTAAGAATCCACCACCCCATTTCCAAAACCCTTGCATTGGGTAGATGAATGCGGTGAAAACAATAACAAATGCAAAGAAGGCCATTAGTTTCATACGTTCAGCCACAGCACCTGATACCACGGACATCGCGGTAGCTACAAAGACCACTTGGAAGAAGAAGTCAGACATACCTGAGTAGTAAGGTGCGTCATCTCCACCAGCAATAACAGAGGCGGTTGTATTATCGGCTCCAAGTAAAAAGCTCATGCCAGGGAAGAAGCTGTTAACAGCTTCGGCTGGATACATAATGTTGTAACCGACCAGCATGTACATAATACAAGCGATGGCAAAAAGACCGATATTTTTAGCTAAAATTTCGGTGGTATTTTTAGAGCGCACTAAGCCCGCTTCGAGCATGGCAAACCCTGCGGCCATCCACATCACTAATGCACCCGACATTAGGAAGTAGAAAGTATCAAGCGCATAGCTTAACTGTAAAACTTGTTCCATAATTAAATTCCTTTAACGTTGATTATTTGTAACGGCTCAGTGAGTCGTTCAAATAGTGTGTCGCTGCTCAGATTGCTCCTGAAGTTCGTCAGTTCAAGGAAAAAAATGTGCGTTTACAAGTGTAAATAATCATTTTTTAACATAGAAATGGCGGATTTCAGGGGTGAGCTGAGTAGTTACAATTATTTTAAAGAGCGGTATCGCCTGACTCTTCGGTACGAATACGAATGGCTTGTTCGAGCGGCATAATAAAGATTTTGCCGTCGCCTATTTTACCCGTACGTGCCGCGTTGCCAATGGTTTCAATTACGCTTTCGACTTGATCATCTGCGACAGCGACTTCTAATCGTAATTTAGGTAAAAATTCGATTGAGTATTCTGCGCCACGATAAATTTCGGTATGGCCTTTTTGACGACCAAACCCTTTGACTTCCGTGACGGTCATGCCATGCACATTTACATCATGCAAGGCTTCTCGTACATCATCGAGTTTAAAAGGTTTGATAATTGCAACAACCAGTTTCATACTAACCTCTCGTTTGAGTATTTTAAAAAATTTCAATTCTTAATAAGCGGTTAGTACGCCATTTATTGATTTATGTTATTAATTCAATTATTTAATGCATTTTTTGTGTGATTTAAACGGGTTTTTTTAACTTTAAATTATGTGCTTGTTTAAAAATGGTGCGAATTACAAAGTGAGTGGTGCAAGAATGAATAATGGAAACAGTCTAAATTGAAATCGGTTTTAATAACGTGGCCAAAAATTATATTGGCATTGGTGATTCAAATAGGCGTATTAGGCCTGTTGGTGTGTGGTGTCTGGTTGGCGCCTTATTTTTTTCCCCCCCCTTATTCCCCCGTTGTATTGGTATTGATTCAGGCCGTTTTTGCTATGCTAGTAAGTTACTGGATGGGACTACCACGCTGGTGGTTGTGGATTCAGTTTCTGCTGCCGATTGGATTGTATGTGGGCGTAGTGGTGGAGTTTAATCCATTGTGGGCGCTGTTGTTATTTGCTGTTTTATGGTTGTTGTTTAGCAATGCACTGAAAGAGAGGGTGCCGCTTTACTTAACTAACCAAACCACTCGGCAGGCGTTAAAGAAGATGGCAAAAACGCTGCACAGTACACAGGGAAAAGTGCGCTTTTTAGATTTAGGCTGCGGCTTAGGGGGCAATGTGGTGTTTATGTCACAACAGCGTGGCGTGGAACTATCAACAGGCGTTGAAACAGCACCGATTCCCTATCTGTTTTCGAAGCTCTCCAGTTGGATAGGGGGGGGAGAAATTTTGGCACAAGATATTTGGAAAACTGATCTGTCTGACTATACACTGGTGTATGCTTTTTTATCCCCTGAACCCATGCCAAAATTGTGGCAAAAGGTGACCGATGAAATGCAAAAAGGGTCGGTGTTTATCTCAAACAGTTTTGCCGT
>WFQP01000042.1 GCA_015487015.1 Thiomicrorhabdus sp. | reverse complement strand
GTGAATAAGAAGGCAAATAGTACCCCCATGGCGGTGATGTTGCCTAAATCGTGAAATGGCGGTGCATCACTGGCGTTCATTGCTAAAAACCCAATGGCTGTGGTAAGGCTGGTTAAGAAAATAGGCCCAATATTAATGCGCATGCTTTCGACAATCGCATCGTTTTTGCTGTAACCCTGCTTCATTAAAGCGAGCATGGAGATTAAAAAATGCACACTGTCCGCGACCGCCAACGTCATAATAATGGTTGGCGCAGAAGCCGAGGGAGGCGTGAGGGCAATGCCAAACCAACCTGCCATGCCCATGGCGGTAGTGATTGAGAAGGCGATGACAAAAATAATTCCCATGAGGGATGAGAAGGATTTAAGCAGTACCAAAAGCATGATAAAAATAAACAGATACATCAGCGGGATGAGTGTACCCATATCGATCATGCTGGCTTCGGTAAAGGCGTGATTCAGCATGGTAATACCGCTGGCGTGTACCTCAAATTGTGGGTATTTCTCTTTAAATTGTTCGATTAAATCTCGGGTAAAGTAGACGGCCTCGGGAGTTTCCGTTTGGTTTTGTTGTGAGAACTGGTTAATGATATTAATGCCCGTAACCGTGCCCGATTCATTAATCAAAGAGTGCACCAAACGGGGTTCTGACAGCGCAATTTGGCGAATACGTTGAATCGCTTCGGGGGTGAGGTTTTCGGCTTGATAGATTAAATCTTCAACAATTAAATCGTCCTCCTCCGCGTAGGTATGCTGGTAGTTGCTAATGGAATCGACACGGTTGGAATACGGAATTTGCCAAGCTTGCTCGGTGAGCCACTCGATTGCCGCAAGATTCTCTGCGGTAAACAGGTTGCCCCCTTTTGGGGTCAGGGCAATGAGAATATT
The DNA here is from genome assembly GCA_015487015.1 of Thiomicrorhabdus sp. Taxonomy (GTDB): domain Bacteria; phylum Pseudomonadota; class Gammaproteobacteria; order Thiomicrospirales; family Thiomicrospiraceae; genus Thiomicrorhabdus. Next base: position 1,440 of record WFQP01000042.1, on the reverse strand, counting down.
GTCCTCTTTGCTGTAGGTATTTTGCAGTTTTTCAAAGGCTAATAGTTCAGGGTTTTCATCACTGAAAAACACGCGGTAATCGGTATCAAAGGTTAGGTTTTTCATACCACTGGCAATTAAAATGGCGATCATAAAAGAGAGTAAAATCACCCACCAACGGAACTGAATTAACCTTAAAGTATACGCTTGAATGAAAGAGGGTTGCATAAATAATGACCGTGGTTGATGAAAATGTGCTTATCATCTTACGTGAACAATAGCTCATTGAAAGCACTAATTTATCAACAGATTGTTTTATATATGCAACAGTTTGGGCAGTATTGAATGGGTTTGGAGTATAGGGTGGGAGAGCATTTTGGAGTGATAAATTCACCAAGAGGTTCATGTTGCTATTTTAGACTCTCTAATTTTGAGAGTTCGTCAGCAATAAATTCAATAAGTGTGGTTAGAGCCTTAGTGGGGTGGATTCTGCTTGGGTAAACGGCATAGATATTGGGGTGTTCATAAGGTGCGTTCGGCAGGAGTTTCACCAGCTCGCCTGACTGGACTTCGGCTTCGCATAGGATATTGGGAAGGATGGTAATACCTTGTGCATCTATGCAAAGTAATTTATTGAGGGTCATACTGTTGCTGGCAAGTTGGTAGTTGTCGATAGGCAGTGGATCGAGTCCTTTAAAAGTTAAGGTGCCTTTTTTAAGGCTGATCATAATATTTTTATGTTGGTTAAGATCACTTAAACAGCTAGGGTGACCTGCGGATATCAGGTATTTGGGACTGGCGTACAGCCCCATTTTAGAGGTGGCAATACGTTTGCAAATATAGCTGGAGTCTTGAAGCTCACCGATGCGAATGGCGAGATCAAAACCTTGAGTAATAAGGTCTTGATTGTGGGTACTGAGATCAAGGTCGAGCTTTATATTGGGGTACTGATCTAAAAATTTGGGCAACACATCGTGTAAAAAGCAAGTACCAAATTCGGGTGGCATGGTAATACGCAGCTCTCCAGTAATATCTTTGTGGTATTGGCTGGTTTGAGTGTGCGCATTTTGAAGATGGCCAATGAGCGGGTGGCAGTTGTTAAAAAAATGTTCGCCCGCTTTGGTAAGACTTATTTTTCGAGTGGATCGGTGCAGTAACCGAGTTTGTACGCGGTCTTCTAGGGTTTGAATTTGACGGGATAGAGTCGATTTTGAAATGGAGAGTTTTTGAGCCGCTTTGGTGTAGCTGCCACACTCGATGACGGTGACGAAGTAATAAATTTGATTTAAATCCACTGTTAAATTTTTCCTTAGATGTCCATAAATTTTTTAAGGGGTTATCTCTTCTGAATAAAGGCTGTAACCCAAATCTTTACATAAAAACACGAATCTAGCGCAACCCTTTGGAAAACCTATGATATTAAAATACTACGCCGAACCTATGGGTGCGACTGCATATTTA
>WFQP01000041.1 GCA_015487015.1 Thiomicrorhabdus sp. | reverse complement strand
CTAATCGTGCAATGTGGGCGACCACAAAATTATTGATGGCGTTTACGGTGCCTGTTTTGGGTGCGGTGACATCATAGGTCAGCGAACCAAAACAGAGTGGGTTTGGGTTACGTCCTTGAGCATCCAATATGTTATTAAATTTTTCTAAGGCGCGTCCTGATTGTAAAATATCTCGTGCAATGGCATAGCCTTGTCCTGCACGTACTTTGCTATCAAATTCAATGATTCTTCCGGACAGTTGCAACGCCTTTTCTTGTAAATGTTTTGAGGAAAGCGGGTCATTTTCCAATACTCGCATAATGTCTCGTGCTTCTAAATTTGGCCCGACTCCAGATCCAATGGGTTGTTTGCCATCGGTCATAATCACTTCGAGATGCAAGCCTAAATTATCACCCACGTATTCAAATAGTTTACGCAGTTTAGTGGCCTTACTGTAACTGTGCATTTTAGCCGTTGGGCCAACGGGAATATCAATGATTAAGTGCGTCACCCCTGCCGCGACTTTTTTAGAGAGTATTGAGGCAACCATTTGCCCTGGAGAATCCATTGAAAGCGGGCGTTCAACCGTAATTAAAATGTCATCTACAGGGGCGAGTTTGGCGGTTCCTCCCCATGCTAAACAGCCACCGTGTTGTTTCACAATTTGTTTGAGTCTAGCAATGTCCAGCTCTACATTGGCAAGTGCTTCCATGGTATCGGCAGACCCCGCTGGTGAGGTAATGGCTCGGCTGGATGTTTTGGGGATTAAGAGTCCATAAGCGGCCACAATAGGCATAATCAATAAGCTGGTTCGATTGCCAGGAATGCCTCCAATACAGTGTTTGTCAGCCACCATAGCCCCATTCCAGTCAATGCGCTCCCCCGTATTAATCATGGCTTGAGTGAGGTAAAGCACCTCATCTCGATCCATTTCCGATTCGGCACAGCCCACTAAATAAGCGGTAATCTCAATTTTAGAGTAGCGATTGGCATTGATGTCTTGAATGATTTCAAGGTATTCAGAATAGGTTAAGCGGTCGCCAGATATTTTACGGTGAACATAAGACAATGATTTTGGTTGTGTCGCATGTCTTACCTTAAGAGGGCTGCCTTCGGGTTGGTTGAACTGCTTAAACACCTGTTCACTCAGCCCAATTTCACCTGGTGCGATAATGCATTCGCCATCCACTACATTTAAAACGGCAAATACTTGGGTGGGAGGGTGATCGGTGTACACTTCAATTTTATTTAGCGCTTGAAACCCTTGGCTTTGATAGATGTCACAATCTCGGTGTAAATACACCACGTTCTCTTTGTAGGTATCAATGGCAATGCGTTTGAGCTTTAAGGTATTGTCCATCAGGGTTACTCCGTTATTACTCGAAAGGGGGGGCTTGTGGGGTGAGGGCGGATGCTTCTTCTTGAGTATCAATATCATAATAAGCACGACAAGCTTCTAATAAGTTGGCACGACAGGCTGAGCCAAAGAGATTTTTAGCCGTTATGCGACTTTTTTCAACCTCAATGCCATGCAAATAATAGTTCCCGAGTGCAAAACTGGCACTGGCTGAGTTTTGTTCAACAGCCTCTCTGAGCAATTTAATTGCAAGAGAGTTATTTTGAGTCACCAGTTTTCCCTCAGAGTAGACTTGAGCTAAAAGGACTTTGGCATCTAAATTTCCTGCAACCACCGCTCTTTTAAGCCAATCTAAACTTTCTTGTAGATTGGAGGCGACCCCAAGGCCATCAGAGTAAATAAGGGCTAATCGAAACATAGCAATATCATCGCCACGATCAGCGGCTTTTTTAAACCAGTAAAAAGCCTTTTTATGGTCTTGTTTTATGCCCAATCCATCGGCATAAAATACACCGGTGTTATACATTGTTTCGCTGTAAACAGGATCTTCTAGTTTTAAATGCACGGCTAAACGAGCCAAGCGTCGATGCCAATAAAAGGCTTGTGAATAGTTGATAAAATTAGGGTCTATCTGGCCAGCATAGTAACGCCCAATTTGCAGTTGTGCTTTTGGATCATCTTTGAGTGCATCTATACAAAGGGTTCTAACGTCCCCTTTAAAATCTTTTTTACACTGTGGCACGGGATCAGAGGCCTGTAAAGAGGCACTAATAAATAACAGGGGGGTAAGAGTGCATAATGCAATTAAGGTTGAGAAATTAACAGGCATAGTTTTAAAACTTCTTTCTTTGTTTAGAGTGAATGATTTTAAATATACCGTTAACGGTTATAAAAAACAACGCGCAGTGCAACGGTATCTTATTATGAAGATTAACGATTTGGAGTAAGGTGTTCGATAAGTCGTTCTATTTGTTGTTTACAGCATTGGCTGCCTTCACTGGCGTAGGTTTGAGCTTTTACCTCTTCCAGAGTATGGGCGCCATTAAGAATGGCATTAATGATCGTGAGCTTGGGGACATCGTTGCAGACGCATAGATTTTTAGTTAGGTTTTGCGTTAGGTGCTCAGGGAGCTGATCGAGTGCTTTTTGCAGTAATTCTGGGTTCATATTTCAATTTTAACACATTGTTTTTTATTTCAGGTATTCTACGGACTTTGTATTTATTGAGATAAAAGTAAGGTTATTTATGCGTTTGGATATTTTTTTTAATGGGTGTTATGAGCGTATTGTTCAACCGTATTGGGCCGTGATTACACTTTTCATTTTATTTATAATTTCATTTTTATCATTATTGCCTGTGGATGAGCTTCCAGAGGTAGCGGGCAGTGATAAGCTGCATCATTTTGTGGCGTATGCAGGGTTGATCTTTTTTGTGGCCTTACGCAAGCCAAGTTATTGGTGGGTTTGGGTATTGGCTTTTATTGTATGGGGTGGGGCGATTGAGTTAATTCAGCCTTATGTAAATCGTTATGCCGAGTGGTTGGATTTTTTGGTGAATACCTTGGGTATTTTATTTGGGGTGTTGGTTGGTTTTTTGTGTCGTAAGGTATTTTCTTTAAAAGAAAATAAAAGTTAAACAATGAGTTAAGTGTTGTGTTTTAACTCATTGTTTTTGATTAGTATTTTATTGCGTGAGATGCAATAAGAGTCACCAGTAAAATAAGCGATACGCCCTGCCAAAATAAGACAGGATCTCTTTTTAGTAAGGGCTCTTTTTCAGCCGTTTTGGCCACGACATTTTTAGGTGTTTTTAGGTCGTGAATAAATTCAGAGATCAGTCCATACCGTTTGGTTGGATTGGGTTCGCAGGCTTTTTTAAGGACGGTATCGAGCCAGTCGGGTAGGTCGGGTCGGTGGGTTTGTATCGATATATAGTGCATACTTTCGTACTTTTTGAGTTGAAACTTATTGGCTATTTTTTCTTTATAAGGTAGTTTTCCTGTAAGCATTTCATAGCAAATAACACCGAGTGAAAAAATATCAGATCGTTTGCTGCCTGGTTCACCCATGAGGTACTCAGGGGCGGTGTAGTTAAGAGTGCCTTCTGGGTGTTGTCGTTGCAGTACGGTAGCAAGCTCAGCCAGTCCTGCGGCGTGTACCGCACCAAAGTCGATGATTTTAACGCGGTCTTTATTGGTAATCATCACATTATCGGGTTTGAGATCTTGATGCAGTACATCTTGGCGGTGCATGGCTCTTAGGGCACAAGAGAGTTGTTCGATGTACTCTCGCACTTCACTTATTTTAGGTTCCGGGTGTTCGGTGATCCACTGCCCGATGGTTTGCCCTTTGATGTACTCGGTGGTGAAGTATAAAAATTGTTTTTTGGCTCTGGATTTGTAGGTTTTCATTAACCCAGGGTGTTTAAGACGTTGCCCAATCCACTCTTCTCGTACAAAGCCATCTAAATACCATGGGTCATCACTGTAGTTGGCAGAAGGGGTTTTTACCACCAGTTCTTGACCATTATCGAGGTCTTTTGCAAGGTATATTTGACTACGAGGGGAGACACTAAGTTCTTGTAAAATTTGGTAGCCATCGAGTTTCATTCCGGGTTGAAGGTCGGGAGGAAAGGGCAGTTCAAAGAGTTTGTTGTAGACCTCCTCTTTGGTTTCATTGGGCAGTTTGATGATTTTAACCACCAGTGCGGAGAGGTTATCATCCGACTGATTGGCAATGGCTTTTTCAACTAAGCGCTGTGCAATGTCATCTACGGATTGTGTGGACTCTAACAGTGAAATCATCTCTTTTTCAGAAATAAATTCGTGTACGCCATCGGTAGTTTGCAGGTAAATATCCCCCTCTTGTAGGGCTTCCGTTTTAAAATCAATTTGTAGGGCAGAATCGACCCCCAGCGCTCGGCTTAAGTAGCTTCGTTCGGAGTTAAGCCAAGTAATATGGTCTCGGGTGAGTTGTTTGAGCTCTCCGTTTCGGAGTCGGTATACTCGTGAATCCCCAATATGTAAAATATAGGCGGTGGTCGATTTAAAGACAATGGCATCAAAGGTTGTTACCCAGCCTTTGAGCTCATTGGCGTGACTACTGCCTTGTTTGAACAGCCATGAGTTGATGGCACTGATAATTTGTTGGCAGGACTTTTTGGTGCTCCATGTATCGGGTGTGGAGTAGTAATCTGAAATAAAGGAGGTAACCGCTGTATGGCTGGCTTTCTTTGCGGCCTCACTAGTACTCACACCATCGGCAAGTACGGAGATAATGCCTTTATTTTCAAGTGAGTCATCGGTAGGAATGCAGTGACTTAATGAGTCTTGATTTTCGGGCTTCACACCCGCAGAGCTGTATAGGCCGATATTGACTTTTAACTGATTGCTCATGCTTTATTTCTCTTTTTAAAACCCAAAAAAGCCAGTATAAACTGGCTTTTTTGGGTTTTGTTATATTTATTTGTTTTTTATTGTATTACTTAACATCAATCATCTGTACGGTTCCATCTTCCAGTACTTCTGTCATTGTGCCCTCAGGCTCCTCTAAAAAGAAGATAATTAAGGCGAGAACAATGGCTGCAACGATTCCGATGATCATGAAAAAGGCATCGTAATCCACCATGCTGTTAACTGTTAAAAAGACCACGGCTCCCACGTTACCGTAAGCACCTGCCATACCAGCAATTTGTCCTGTCATGCGGCGTTGAATCAGAGGAACCATTGCAAACACGGCACCAGAACCTGCTTTAGAGAAGATACCTGCAACAATAGTAATGCCCACAACCAGCCAAATAGACCACTCACGATCAACTAAGCTTAGGACTAAAAAGCTAGCGGCGATCCCTGCAAAAATAACAATAAGGGTTTTGCGTCGACCAAACTTATCACTGATCCAACCACCACCAGGTCGAGCCACTAAGTTAATAAAAGGGTAAATACCCGCTAACAGTGCTGCGGTTATTTTAGGTAATTCAAACCAAGAAACATAAAACATCGCCAGCATGGAGACCACGGCTAGCTCTGTTCCAAAGGTTACAAGGTAGGCCCAATCTAAAATGGCGACTTGTTTGAATTTATAGCGATGCAGAACTGGTACAGGCTTTTTTAAGATGTGCGCATTAACGTGCCAAATTTTCCAAACTTGTACAGCATAGGTCGCCACCAGTGCTAAATAAATTGCATAAGTGGTTTCAATGGTAAGCATTCCCATGTTTTCGGGAGAGAGCTTCCAAGTCAGTACTCCTAGCGCTAAGAAGAGGGGGATATTCATTAATATATAAAGGTACAAATCGCCTTTAGAGGTGACTTCCATTGCACCTGTTTTTTTAGGCTTAAAATAGGTTGAGCCTTTTGGTGTGTCAGAGACACTAAAGAAGTAGATAATACCGTAAGCAATGGCCGCAATACTGGCAAAGGTAACTGCATAACGCCAACCATCTACATCACCCATGCTGGCCGCAATAAATGGCAGTGTCATCGCGGCACCGGCGGAACCAAAGTTACCCCAACCACCGTAGATACCTTGTGCAATCCCTGTTTGCTTAGCAGGGAACCACTCTGAAATCATGCGAATACCGACAACAAACCCAGCCCCAATAAAGCCAGATAAAAATCTAAGCATGGCTAGTTCTTCATAGGTCTCGGCCCATGCAAAAGCGATACTAATGGAGCCCCCTAGAATTAAGATGGCTGCGTACATAATTTTAGGGCCAAATTTATCCACTAACATACCAACGATAATACGTGCGGGAATCGTCATGGCCACGTTAAGAATCAGCAATACTTTGGCTTGTTGATTGCTCAGATCAAGTGCTTCTTGAATAAAGGGCATGATGGGCCCAAGTCCTAACCAGACAACAAAGGACATGAAAAAAGCAAACCAAGTTAAATGCAGTATGCGATAACGCCCTGTAAAGGAGAGGGGGTTAAAACGTGTGCTGTCGTGTGACATTGTATGACTCCGTAAAAAATGTATTCAAAATGATGTGATCGTGTAAAAGCACTGAGTACGCCAGTTTTGTATTTTTTATTTAAAATTAATTACTTAACCATTATTTCTGAATGGGTTAAACCGTTTAATGGCTTAGTACGCACTCTTTTTGAACAATGGTGAGCTTTGTTGGTTCATGCTGGTGTGTTTTTGCAGTGATTAATGCATTGTATCGCGTATTGTACGTTTGAAAATGTGGGGGGTAAATTTTTTTTAAATTTTATTTAAACCGCGTGTTCTTCGGGGGTTATCGTATTTTTAAGCGGAGGTATTTCTCTCTATAAATAAAACAGAGTAAAGCTGGCATGAAAATTGGTTTAGTGCTGCAAATCTATTACAATAGTCGCGCTAAAGAGTGTTTTTGATAGGAAAGGGTATGAAACAAAAATTAATTCTGATCGGTTCGGGTATGGTGGGTGCACGTTTTATTGAGCGCTTGCTGGCTGAGGCACCGGATCAGTATGATGTTCGGGTCTTTAATAAAGAGCCGAATGGTGGCTACAATCGAATTATGTTATCGCCTGTTTTAGCGGGTGAAAAAGCCTTGCCAGAGATTATGACGCATGATGCCGACTGGTTTGAGGCACGTTCGGTTCATTTGCATACCTGCACTGAAATAGTGGCCGTGGACCAGCAGGCTAAAACGGTGACTACGCATCAAGGGGAGTCCTATTCGTATGACAAGTTGGTCATTGCTACCGGCTCGGCTCCTTTTATTATCCCCGTTCCGGGTCATAAACTGCCGGGTGTGGTCGCTTTTAGAGATGTTCGAGATGTAAACCTAATGATTGATGCCTCGCGTAAAAAGCAAAAGGCGGTGGTTATTGGTGGTGGGCTACTTGGTTTGGAAGCGGCTAACGGGCTAATAAAACGAGGTATGGATGTCACTGTGGTGCATTTAGGCGACGTACTGATGGAGATGCAAATGGATGCAGTCTCGGGTCGGTTGTTGCAAAAAAACTTAGAAGCCGGAGGTATGAAATTTGTTATGGAAGGGCAAACCTCCGAGATTTTAGGTGAAACGCAGGTAACAGGCGTTAAAATGGCCGATGGTCGAGTTGTTGGTGCTGACCTTGTAGTGATGGCCGTGGGTATTCGTCCGAATGTGGGAGTAGGAAAAAAGCTGGGACTAGAGGTGAACCGTGGCATTGTGGTGAACGATCAGCTTGAAACCTCAGCCAAAGATATTTATGCATTGGGTGAGTGTGTTGAACATCGAGGCCAATTGTATGGTTTGGTCGCGCCTTTATATGAGCAAGCGCAAGTGTTGGCCGATACCCTCGCGGGTAAAGAGGCGGCGTATCAAGGTAGCTTTGTTTCTACGAAATTAAAAGTAACGGGAATCAGTCTGTTTTCAGCCGGAGATTTTCAAGACTCAGAAGAATCAGAGTCGTTGGTGTATAAAGACTTAAGCCAAAACATCTACCGTAAGGTGGTATTGAAAGAGAACAAAATACAAGGTGCTGTCCTCTTTGGAGATGTGACAGGGTCTAATTGGATATTTGAAAATTTAGTGTTACAAAATGATGTCTCGGCGTATCGAGATACATTGGTGTTTGGAGAAGGGTTTCAACCTGCTTCTTTAGCAAGTGATCAAACAGTATAGTTACCGCTCAGATTTTTGAGCAGTTACAAAATTATTTAGAAAAAGGAAAAGTGCATGAGTAAGCAAAAAATTGTTGTCATCGGAAACGGAATGGTCGGTCATAACTTTATTGAAAAGTTAGTCGCCAGCAAAGGCTATGCTGATTTTGAGGTTCACACCTTTTGTGAGGAACCTCGTGTTGCTTACGATCGTGTTTACCTATCATCCTATTTTTCGGGCAAAACCGCCGAAGACCTCTCTTTAGTTAAGCCAGGTTTTTATGAAGAGAACGGCGTTAAAATCTACATGAATGATAAAGCGGTCGATATTGATTTAAAAGCCAAGACCGTTACATCGGAGGCCGGTGTCACCATCGCTTACGATAAGTTGGTGATGGCAACCGGTTCTTACCCGTTTGTTCCTCCTATTAAAGGCAATGATCGCGCAGGTTGCTTGGTCTACCGTACCATTGAAGATTTAGAGATGATTCAAGCCGAAGCCGATAAAGGCAAGGTTGGTGTGGTTGTCGGTGGTGGATTATTAGGTCTGGAAGCGGCGAAAGCATTGCGCGATTTAGGGTTAGAAACACACGTTGTGGAATTTGCACCGCGCTTAATGCCCGTGCAGTTAGATGATGGCGGAGCAGCACTGTTAAAGCGTAAAATTGAAAATCTAGGTGTGCGCGTACACTGTTCGAAAGCGACCACCATTATTTCAGATGGCAATACTTGCCAAAATAAAATGGTGTTTGCTGATGGTGAAACCTTAGAAACCGATATCGTTCTGTTTTCAGCAGGGATTCGTCCACGAGATGACTTGGCCGAAAAAGTAGGTTTAACCCTTGGGCCTCGTGGCGGTATTTTAATTGATGACCAGTGCCAAACTTCCGATGCGGATGTATTTGCCATTGGTGAGTGTGCCTTGCATGACGGCATTACTTACGGTTTGGTTGCACCAGGCTATGCGATGGCACAAGCCGTGGTAGATCAATTAAATGGCAAGGCGGCAGAGTTTAAAGGCTCTGACATGAGCACCAAATTAAAATTGATGGGTGTGGACGTTGGCTCAATTGGTGATCCGCATGGTAATGATGAAGATGCGTTGTCGTATGTATATGAGAACGGACCTGAAGAAATTTATAAAAAAATTGTGGTCACGCCAGATGGTAAAAAACTGTTAGGTGCGGTATTAGTCGGCGATGCCGAAGACTTTAGTAACTTACTGCAAATCATGTTAAACGACATGGATCTGCCTGAACATCCAGATGCTTTGATTTTACCGAACCGTGGAGGGGGGGGGGAAGATTTATTTGGTCCCGATGCCTTGCCAGATTCGGCTCAATTGTGCTCTTGTTACGACGTGTCTAAAGGTGACATCATCAACGCCGTTGAAAGTGGTTGTTGCACTATGGCAGACATTAAAGCCACCACCGAAGCTGGAACGGGGTGTGGAGGCTGTATTCAGTTAGTGAATAATGTATTAAACAGTGAACTTGAAAAACGCGGAGTGGAAGTAAATACCGACCTTTGTGAACACTTTGCCCATACACGCCAAGAGCTGTATCACATCTGCCAAGTGGAAGAGATTAAGGATTTTGCAACCTTAATTTCTAAGCACGGAAAAGGGCACGGTTGTGATATTTGTAAGCAAACGTCTGGAAATATTTTCAGTTCATTATGGAACGCTTACGCGTTGGAAAAAGATCAAATCCCACTGCAAGACACCAACGACGGTTACTTGGGTAACATGCAAAAAGACGGAACCTATTCGGTCATTCCGCGTGTACCAGGAGGGGAAATTACCCCAGAGAAGTTGATTGTATTAGGGGAAGTGGCTAAAAAATACAAACTGTACACCAAAGTAAACGGCGGTCAACGTATTGTACTATTTGGCGCACAAATCAATGACTTGCCGGCTATTTGGAAGACATTGGTTGAAGCAGGATTTGAATCGGGTCAAGCCTATGCCAAAGCATTGCGTACCGTTAAATCCTGTGTGGGGTCTACTTGGTGTCGTTTTGGATTGGACGATTCCGTTACCATGGCGATTGAAGTTGAAAATCGCTATAAAGGACTGCGTTCACCGCACAAAATGAAAATGGGGGTCTCTGGTTGTACCCGTGAGTGTGCCGAAGCCCAAGCCAAAGACATCGGGTTGATTTCAACCGAAAACGGTTGGAACTTATATGTCTGCGGAAACGGTGGAATGAAACCGCGTCATGCTGATCTGTTTGCCACCGATTTAACCAAAGAAGAGGTCTTTAAATACATTGATCGCCTGTTAATGTTTTACATTAAAACCGCCGATCGTCTACAACGTACCGCCACATGGATGGATAATCTAGAAGGCGGTTTAGCCTACCTTCAAGACGTCGTCATTAATGACTCGCTTAACATTGCAGAAGAGCTAGAATCACAGTTACAAACGCTACGTGAAGGCTACGCCTGTGACTGGAAACGTGTGGTGGATAATCCAGAGT
>WFQP01000040.1 GCA_015487015.1 Thiomicrorhabdus sp. | reverse complement strand
GTCTGCCATGGCAAATCTCCTTGTTTAATTCGTTACGTTACTGCCCTAACTGTATCGTTCTTAATAAAAGCTGTTTTGAGGTATTCATGACTTCAATATTGGTCTCATAAGAACGAGAAGCTGACATCATGTTTGCCATCTCTTCAACCACATTTACATTTGGTCTAAAGATATACCCCTCTTCATTTGCCATCGGGTGATTGGGGTAATACTCCATCTTTAGAGGCTCTTGGCTTTCAACAATCTCCTTAACACGAACCCCACCACGTGCCTCACCTTGACGACCATCCAAAATTGTTTGAAAAACAGGCTGTTTAGAGCGATAAGTGTCCTCTGCATTGGAACTGATGCTGTCCACGTTCGCCATATTGGATGCAATCGTATTTAAACGAACGGTTTGAGCATGCATGGCGGTGGCTGAAATATCTAAAATATTAAACATTGACATAGTTAAAACCTCTTAATCATTTATTCGTTATTCGCCTCTCAATGCGCCACGAATCCCTTTAATTTTGCCATTTAAAAACTCTAATGTTGCGGTTTGCTGAATTCCATTTTCCATAAACTGAGCTTTTTCAATATGAGTTTCCACCGTATTACCATCTAAAGCTGGCTGAGTAGGCAGACGGTATTTTAAAAACTCTGAGGTACTTGAAAAACTTTCATCTTGAATATGTCTCGAATTCGTTCGACTCATTTCAAAACGCTCTGAATCCCCGAAACTACCATGGGCATCCTTTATAGCGGCTCTAAAATCAATGTCTCGAGCTTTAAAGTTAGGCGTATCCGCATTGGCTAAATTATTGGCTAACACTTCAGCGCGCGCTGAACGAACTCGAAATGCTGTCTCATGAATTCCAAAAATTGACTCGGCCATAACTACTCTCTTTATCATACTTAACGTCTTCCAAAGGGTTAAGCAAATAAAATGCCATTTGCATCTTTTTTAAAAAAAAGGCTAAAGTTTTATGGCTTATGGCCGAATAGATCACTTTTAATAAAACCTGAGTAAAAAAATCAAAGTATCGAAGGCATAAAAAAAGCCCGCTTCAAATGAAACAGGCTTCATAAAACAATCTATCACTTAATCAATAAACAAAATTCATGGTGATTGACTCACCATGTTTTTACAATATCTCCCACCTGCACCACGCCCTTTTTAGCGGTTAATTCAGCAATCGCAAACTTAGGTAAAATACGCTTTATCTTTAAAAAGGCACCCGGCACTTGATCTTGACCTAAAACAGAACCTCCAAAACGAACTGGGCGACCTGCCGTATGATAAACGGCAAGATCATCCCCTACCTTAGCACCCGCTGCTTCATGTAAATAAATAACATATTCACCATTCTGAACATCAATTACTTGGCTTTCAAACGGCTTGCAATGCAACGCACTTAATACACTTTTGGCTTGCTGGTTAAGTACTGTATTAAATGCTTTACCCGTTTCTGTTGCAAAAAAAGCCCCGCTACCAAAAGGCCGGTCTCGACCCACAAGGACATCCCTTTCAACCTCAACATCTCCTCGTGCTTGATCAATCATCGTTTGACTTATTAAATCGATTACATACCAATCCACACCAATAAAACGCTGCTCTGGATTTACATTTAAATTATAAAAACGTTTAGCGGTATTCAGCACTCCCGTATCCGAATGCGCAGACACTGAGCGAATCACAGTCAACAATAAAAACTGTGCGCCTGTTTGATTACGAATATCCGTTAACTGCTGAGGGTCTAAATTTGGAGTCACCGCTTTATTCAGCTGTAAATCAACGGACTCTAATAAAAGTGTAAAATTACGATAGCCTTTATTTTTAACCCTTCTTTCTAGCTCAAGTTGATAACCAGACAATAAATTTGAAATATCCCTAGCTTCACTTGCAAACGGCATTACCACGGGGGCAATGGCTAGTCGTGTTTGATACTGATTCCCCTCTAACCCAGTACAAATTCCCGCTTCTTCTGTCAAACAAACTTTTAACGTTACCTCGTAGTTCAGAGCGCCCTCTTTTGTTTGACCGTACATATCCTCTGAACTTTCTACACCTTCTTTAAGAACGGAATAGTCTTTAATTTTACTGTGTGACGTAAAGCGTGTACTGTCCAGTGTGAGCTGATAATCTTCCACTCTTTGATCAGTACGAATTCTGACATTATTTTTTAAGCTCGCCATTTTAAGCGCATCTCGAATGGCCATTTTTCGAGCAAACGCTTGATCCACTCCTTCCATACTGGCGCTGCCTTTTACCTCAACACAAGGTTCAGCAGTAGAAATAGGTGAAAGACTTTTATCTTGCTTCACAGGTGAAGAATCTTCCCCCCCCTCTATTTTTTCACAATCAACATCTGATTGTATACAAAAAAAGTCAAGCAGCCCTGCTTGGGCATTACAAGAAAATAAGATCGCTGTTAAAACCAGTAATCGTCCATATGACAACATACACTCACCCTTAAATGACTTTTTAAAAGCTATTAACTTTCACTTTGATACCGTTCCATTTGGTCAATAATCGTTTGAGCCAATTCATCTGAGTGCCATTTAGAGATAAATACATTCGCGCCTACTTTATCCGTTAACGTATCATTAAATCCACCACTTAATGAGGAGTTAAGCACAACAAAAATATCCTTCAATCGGTCATCTTTGCGAATACTCGTGGTTAAGGTATAACCATCCATCACTGGCATTTCAATATCAGAAATTACCATCAGCACTCTCTCTGCAATAGACGTGCCGCCCTGATCAGCCTCATCAGCAAGCTTAAGCAAAAAATCCAACGCCTCTTTGCCGTTATTCAAAATATTGTACTGAATTCCTAATTTTTCAAACACGCCTTTAAGTTGCGAACGTGCCACAACGGAATCATCGGCTGCCACAATAAAAAAGTCCTGACCTTTTGTATCGATTTTATGCTGAGAAATAAAATCATCTGATACATCATTGGTTAAGCCAGAAACCTCAACCAACACTTTTTCAACATCAACAATTTCAACAATATTTTTTTGAGACCGAGTAATTCCCGTTAAGTAGTTAACCCCTTGTAAGGTTGGAGGGGGGGGTAAAATATCTTCCCAACGTAAATGAATAATACGATCCACATCCTCCACTAAAAACCCTTGAATTGAGCTATTAAACTCCGTTACGATGGTTAAACTATTTTGATAGTTTTCAGGGTCAACAGGCTCAAGATCCAATGCTTTAGCTAAATCAATCATCGGCATGGTTTGCCCACGAATATCAGATACACCCACCACGCGAGGATCTGATTTAGGAACAGGAGAAATAAAAGGCGTTCGAATCACCTCCCTCACCTTAAAGACATTAATTCCAAACAGCTGAGGGCCCTTAATCGTAAACAGTAACAACTCCATGCGATTCATACCGGCCAAGGAGGTTCTTTGATCAACACCCGTTATAAAGCTAGACATAATTTAACGCCACCTTATCTAATTTTAGAAAATCTATTGTTAACCCTTTGCTTGGAAAGGTCTCTTTGTAAAACGCCTCTAATACTCATTAGAGCCGCCCTTTATTCAACAAGAGCCAAAATATTTTGCCACTCATGTTAATATTCAACTATGAAAACGATGCTACAAGCCCTTACATTGATCCTGCTAATAAATCCTGTATTTCATTTACAGGCCAATGAAACACATCGATCCCATACTTTGCAGGACCATAATGAAGTTTATGCGCTTGCCGCCGAATACCTAAAGCAAAAAACTGACCAAAAAATATTTGAAGCCTCATTTGAACTCAAAAAATTTAGTAAACAACTGCGCCTGCCCAAATGCCTAAGTCCGCTGTCCCTTAAAGATAGAAACCCAAATACCTTTGCTGGACGCATAACCTTAAGCATTTCGTGCCACCAACCAACATGGCGGGTATTCGTACCCGCCGTTATTACTGGAAAGTTACCCGCTATTATAAGCACTAAAGGAATTCCAAAACAGGCCGTTATAAAAGAAGGGTACATTAAAAGAGTACTGCTTCCTTATCAAAAAGTACCCAAGGGGCACTTAGTTAATATTAATACTGCAATTGGCATGAGGGCAACTAAAGCCATCCCCCCCAATAAAGTATTAAAAATAAAAGATTTACAACCTTCTTTTTGGGTTATTAAAAACCAACAAGTTAACATCATTACCCGCATAGGAGGCATTGAAGTCAAGGCCGTGGGAATGGCTCTTAAAAGTGGAATTGAACAAGAACATGTTCCTGTAAAAAACTTATCCTCTAAAAAAGTAATAAAAGGCATAGTTATTGCTCCGAATACAGTCTTAATCCCGTAAACGATTTATTTGTTAATAAATAACTAAAGCTTTCAAATAAATTGCCGATATAAATCTTAGAGACAAGTAAAAATACTGTTAAAATAGCGACAACAAGCAGGTGTGAGGCCTATCATGGATATTAAAAACGTAAACAATAATGTGGTACTGAATCGTTCAAACGACTCATTCAAACCTTCCAATAAAGAAGGAAGTGATGCCAGTGCAAATAATACGCTGATCAGCACCGATAAAGTAACCTTAACCCAAGCGATGACTCAAATGAATAATTTGGAGCAGACTGCACGCAGTGTAAGCACCGATAATAGCAGCCGCATTGCAGAATTAAAACTTGCTGTTCAAGAGGGTTCGTATCAAGTTGACGCTGAAAAAGTGGCCAATAAGTTATTACAAACCGAAGCACTGTTTGCTAGATCTTAACTGAGCAACTCCTTATGAAGTCATTAAACAGCATTGAAAATATTGAACAATTACCCTCACACATTGTTCAGTTTTTGTCATTACTTGAACGATTTTATAACGCCCTACTCTCTGAATCTCAAGCATTAAAAACCAATAACTCTGAACAACTCTCCAGTATCCTGCCCTCTAAAAATCAGCTATCAGAAGAAATTTCTCAACTGACACAAACGATTGAGTCACTCCTTAAAACCCAACAGCTCTCTCTTACCAACTTATTTAAGTTACCCCCCTCATCAAAACTCCCACAACCTTTACAACAAAACATTGAACGTATTGTGGCATTATCCAATCAATGTCATGACTTAAATCAATCAAATGGTATCTCCATTCAAATTTTAAAAAACCTAAATCAACATACTCTTAACCTAATATCAGGAAAAGAGCCTTCAAATGTTAAGCTTTACAGTGCCAAAGGTGAAGCAAAATCGTCTGATTCTGTACATCAAAAACCACTGGGTAAAGCCTAAGAAGTTTCTAACTTTAATTACTTTGGCGCAATTTCTGCTTAACATTTATTAATGGAATAGCGATCCCCCAATATATTTTTAGATATTCCTTAAAAATCACTTCTAAATTTACGTAAAATAAAATGCATAACATTTACTCTAGAGAGAATAAACATGCCTAAAGACCAACGCTCCTTCTACAGAATTGACGTTATGATGCCCTGCAGCTATCGCATCTTGTCTAAACTGGAAGCTGAAAGAAACCCTTTGCCTTACGCACCTGACGCGCAATATATTGAAGAATATTTTATGCAAAATCTAACGCAGTTAGATAAGCAAATAAATGACGTGATCTCCCATATCAATCAAAAAAGCTCACTACTTGCTACCGCTTTAACCGCGATGAATAGTAAAATTAATTTTATACTGCATACCATTGATGAAAAACAACTGACTCGTGCCATACCACAAAGATTGGTTAATTTAAGTGGCGGTGGAATTGCAATCAATATTGAAGAAAAAATTGAAGAAACGGATAAACTTGACTTGCTTATCAAGCCACTCGCCAATGAGGCTCCGATACTCGTTCGCTGTAACGTTGTTAAAATTACCCCTTTAAATGATGATGCTGCTGGTTTAAATGTTGCACTCTCTTATAACAATCTTAGTGAAGATGATCGCCGTAAATTAGTCTACTTTATCCAAGCAAAAGAGATTGAAATGGCACAACAAAAACGAAAGCGAGAACATTAAGCCACTCTCTTAAAAGGGGCTTCTTAAAAAGCCCCTCTTTTACAACACATCAGAACTCACTTTAACTGCCCGCTTAAAGAGCTTATCAAAGGTTTCTCAAATAAATATTTGCAGCTTCTACATCCAACAACCCTTTTCCATGCTTATCGGCACTATAACTAGGAATATCTTGAGATGCGGTAGCTAAAAGGGCATCGGCTATTTGCCGTGCTGTTTTGGAAGGATGGTTTACTTTAAGCAATGCAATCGCTCCAGCAACAAGTGGAGCCGAATTAGAGGTACCACTTGTTGCTGAATAGCCAGACTCACCTAAGGAAGGGGTAGCAATCGATAAATCTCCTGGTGCCACAATGAAACGCTCCTGAACCTCAACAGCACTTCCTGGGTAATTACTGTACCAGGCAAGCTCATTATCAGCATTCAGTGCTCCCACAAAAAGCAATCCCTTAGTAATTCCCTTTTCAGAATCCTCAATGCTCCCACTGCCATCACTGTCTACATCTGGATCAAAAAAGATATTTGTAATGGTTTGCGCTAAAGGATTAGATGAACTGGCCTTTAAAGCTTGCCAATCTAAAACCTGTCTCTGAGTTAAGCTCTCTCCATCATTACCTGCCGACACAACAATGACTAAATCATTAGTGGCCAGAAAATTTTGTATTTTGTTATAACTTGAATTGTAATCATAAAAATACAACGAAGTAAATTCTAATATATTTGCTTTATTCCAGTCATCTTTATAGGTGCCATCATCCCATTTAGCCTGATTAAACGAAAGATCAATGCCTAATTGATAATGCCCAAATGGAATGGTAGAGCTCAAATTAGCCACAGGCATATCAAAACTGGCCACCTCTGCTAGCTTTTCGATATGATAGACACCAAAATTAACGCACCAAGGAAACCATATGCGCTCAATTGGCTCTAAAGCGTCTTGATAAATATATTGCACACAAATTTTTTCACCCGTTGTGCTATCAGTAAAGCGCCCCGTTACATCTTTACTAAAACTCTGAAAGTACTCCTCTGCATCAAAAAAGCCCCTCAAACTTCGATTTAAAGACGTCACCGCTTCGGCTTGTGGTGCAATCCCAGAATTTTTGCCCAGTGCCAACCCTGCAATGCCTGTTCCATGATCAGCCCAGCTCCACTCGACTCCTTGATCACCATAAACACCGCTTACAATTGCATTATTAATAACCGTATCATCATAATTTTGCTCAATAACCAAACGATCTGCCAGTTCAATATGAGCCGTATTAAACCCATCATCTAAAATACCAATTGAGATATTTCCCGTATTACTGCTACTAATCAAAGCTTCTGAATTTATAACGGCTTTATAGTTTACAGTGATTGTATCGGGCGCTGGTAAAGAGACCACCGTCTCCTCCTCTTCAGGAAAAAGCTTTTGAATCAATCGTTGAAAATCATCTCCTCCTCCGCAGCCACTTAAGCTAAGCATCATAAAAGACAATAAAATAAAAAGAATAAAATGGGGTTTTTTAATAAAGCTACTCACAAACAGACACTCTTATTTAATTCTGACGACACTCAAACCACTCATCATAAGGCAGATTGTTATTTTACTAAAGAATAATACTCAAATACCGAGATAAAACGTATTTTTATAGGTCAATTGCAATGCAATAAATTTTAGAAATAAAAAACCCCCGTTACTCTAAAGGAATAACGAGGGTTTAAAATATGGTGGGTCGTGAGCGATTCGAACGCTCGACCAATTGGTTAAAAGCCAACTGCTCTACCAACTGAGCTAACGACCCTGATAGAGTATTCCGATATGTATCCATTTTTTCGTAAAAAATAATGGTGGGTCGTGAGCGATTCGAACGCTCGACCAATTGGTTAAAAGCCAACTGCTCTACCAACTGAGCTAACGACCCTCACTGGAATGTGGCGTATTATACAAGCCTCAAAGCAGTGTGCAAGTATTTTCGATAAAAAGTTATGGAAGTTATTTAAACGCCCCTCAATAAGCAATTATTCAAGAGGAATTTAATACTGATAGCGTGTTGGATCCTCTGCACCGGCATCCAAGAATCCCTGCTTACGCAAACGACACGAGTCACAAACGCCGCAAGCTTGTCCTAATGCATCTGCTTGATAGCAAGAGACCGTTAAGCTGTAGTCAACCCCTAGCGCAATCCCCTTTTGAATAATTTGCGCCTTAGTTAAATCAATTAATGGGGTTTGAATATGTAACTTATTACCTTCTACCCCAACTCGTGTGGCTAAATTTGCCATTTTTTCATAGGCTTCAATATAATCGGGGCGACAATCAGGGTAACCTGAATAGTCCACAGCATTGACTCCAATAAAAATATCATTAGCATCCAGCACTTCGGCCAATGCCAAAGAGAACGATAAAAACACGGTATTTCTAGCAGGAACATAAGTAACAGGAATGTCTACTTTATTCACCCCCTGCGTTGGTACATCAATTCGATTATCCGTTAATGCAGAACCTCCAATTTGGCTCATATTCACATCCATCACACGATGCGTAAGTGCCCCCATCAACTGGGATAAACGTTCTGCGGCAATCAGCTCTGAATGCGTGCGCTGACCGTAATCAAAGCTAATCGTATGGCACTCATAGCCTTGAGATTTGGCAATTGCCAGTGTGGTCACAGAGTCCAGCCCACCCGATAAGAGAATCACTGCTTTTTTAGAGAGAGACGAAGAGGTTAAATTATTTTGAGACATTAGATAACTTCTCTAACCGTTTAATGGCTTTTTCAGCCGCTCGCGTATCAGGGTAAAGCTTAATCAATTCGGAGTACAACACTTTTGCCTGATCCTGTTGTTTTAAATTATCGGAGCAATCCCCTGCACGCAACATTGCATCAGCAATTTTAGAAGAGTATGGATAACGCTTAATTACCGAATTAAACGCATTTAAAGCGGCTTGATGATCTTGTTTAATATAAAAAGCCTCCCCCATCCAATAAGCCGCATTACTCGCCAGCTCACTTTGAGGGTAGCTGTCTAAAAAAGATTGAAACACTTTAATGGCATTATCGTATTGATTATTCTTTATTAAACTAAACGCCAACTGGTAAGCCTCCTGCTCTTCTGAAGTGGGAGGATGTGTTGTAATCGGAGTTAAGACCAGTTCAACCTCTGCTCCAGCCTGATTTTCTACCGTTGTTTGTTCGTCACTTACCTGTTCAGCCTCAGCTTGAGAAGCCACTTGCACCTTCTTAGGAGAATCATCCAAGCTCACGCCATTAACCTCCGTTGTCATCACAGGAACACTTCCCTCTATATTAAGGTTCGTTGTAATCGCCTCTTTAGGGATAGCGGGAGTCAACATTTCAAGTATCTTTTCATTTTGATCTATCAGCTTTTCAATAGCGGACTCTAACGCACTTAAACGATCGTCCGTCTCCTCATAACGCATGTCAGCGACTTTCTTCGCCTTATATAAATCACGTTTTAAAAGATCAAAATCATCTTGAGACTCTTGTATTTCTCGTTGTTGCTCCCCCAAACGCCGGCTCAACTGCAAAAGAACTGGATTTTCAATAATCCGCTCAACACGTTGCAATCGATCTTCAATCGAAGGCTGAACCGCCGCTAAAACAGAACCACCCGATATAACAACTGTTAAGACGCCAACCATAGCTGACGCCAATAAATAAGACTTATCCACAGCTTTCTTCATTCAAATGTTTACCCTTTTAAACTCAACAGCGTCTAACGAATAACCAACTCAGCACGGCGATTTTTTTGCCATGCGGCCTCATTACTACCCGCCTCTTCTGGCATCTCTTCACCGTAACTAATCACTTCAATACGAGACTCTTCCACACCAAACAACATCATCGCTTCTGCCACACTTTTAGCACGTCTTTCACCTAAAGCAAGGTTATATTCAGGCGTACCTCGTTCATCCGTATGGCCTTTAATTTGAATCGTTAAGCGATTATTATTCAGCAACTCTTGCGCAAAGTGCTTAACAACCTTAGTATTTTCATCATTCAACTCATACTGGTCTAACCCAAAATAAATGACTGGCTCAACCCCTTCAATTTCTTGAAAGTTTTCCATAGGATCTTCACCCTCTTCTTGCAAAGAGCCATCGCCTAAATTTTGGCCTGAACGATTTAACGGTAAAACTTCAACACCTGAATCGGTACTGCCAAAACCCTCACCCTCATGAACCCCAGGAGCCGTGTCCACGATCACTTCAGAATCGGACCCCTTTGTTGCATACTCTGGGGGAGAACTACACGCGCCCAACAAAGTCATTACCGAAGCAACACTCGCAACTAAATATATTTTTTTAAATTGAAACATTATTTTTTACCTACTGATTTGTTAAAAAAGGCCCCCAAGCTGGCTCTCTCACTTCACCATTTTTGACTCTTAATATTTGTGAAGTATTTCCATCAATTGCGACAACCGCTAATTGTCCTTTACCACCACGATTCATCGCATATAAAATCATCTCCCCATTGGGAGAAAAACTCGGTGACTCATCTAAAAAGGTATCGGTTAAAACATTAAACTCATCGGTATACAAATCCAACAACCCAATATTAAAACCGCCTTCCCCGTGCACCATCGCCAAATAACGACCATTCGGAGAAATTTCAGGGTTGGCATTGTATCGGCCTTCAAAACTCACTCGACGTATCTCCAGTGTATCTAAAAAGACTTGAAATACTTGAGGCTGCCCACGTCGGTCTGAGTTAAAAAATAGCGACTGTCCATTGGGAGCCCAAATCGCTTCTGTTTCAATCGACCACTTTCTGGTTAAGCGTTTTAATTTTTTGCTCTTTACATCCATAATGTAAATATCAGCACTGCCACCTTTTGATAAAGTGAGTGCCAGTTTTGTTCCATCGGGTGACCAAGCTGGTGCACTATTAATGCCCTTAAAGCTGGCCATTTTGTGGCGGTACGCACCATCTAAACTCTGAACAAATACCTCTGAGCGCCCATTTTCAAACGAGACATAAGCAAGTTTTTTCCCATCGGGTGACCAACTTGGCGACATAATGGGTTGCGTTGATTTTAAAATTGCTTGAGCATTAAATCCATCCGAGTCCGCTACCTCTAAGGTATAGTGTCTTTTTTTGCCTTTTTTACGCATTGTCACATACGCAATCTGCGTATTAAATGCGCCGCGAATGCCCGTTAACTCCTCATAAATCAAGTCACTAATTTGGTGAGCTATTTGACGCAAATTCTCTTTCGGCACTTGATTCCAACGTTTACCCAATACTTGCTTTTTACGCAATACGTCCATAAAACGCATATCAACTTGATAAAAGCCCCCGCCTTGGTCAACCAACTTACCAATTAACATATTGTCAATATCTAAGGGTCGCCACTGCCTAAATTCAATTTGTTCAATCGACGTTGGGTAACTTGGCATACTCGAATTTAATAACGGTTTAAACTGACCACTGCGGCGTAAATTAGCCCCAATCACCTGCGCTAAATCAAGCGGTGCACTCTCCTGAAGCGGGGGGGGGGAAAGTTTTGTTTCCGTTGAGCTACTCTCCACAGGAAGCACCGCCGATTCAAACCCAAATGGAACAATGGCAATTGGAATGGCATTATCATACCCTTCACTGATTTCAATCGTCAGGGTGGCCCATAAGGAAGAAGAAAACAGCACAGCACTGAGTCCCAATCCAATTTTAACGAGAGAGAACCGAAAAACAAACGGTTTAACTATTTGTCTAAGTTTTAAAATTAACATCATCTAAGTCATTATTTCCATACGTTTAAGGTTTAAATTCAAATGTAATTTTTCTTTCAAACAGCTCTTTAACAGGAGGCTTAGGTAAAGGCTCCGAGCGATAGACCGCTTTTTCTGCCGCAATCTTAAACTGTTTGGATGCAAATTCATTGCAATTCAATATCTTAACACTGGTTACATTTCCTTTAGGCGTTTGTATGATTTGTAAGTCACACTGTGCTTTAGGCGAAATTCGAGCTGGTGTGCGCCAGTTATTTCGTACTTTAGCACTAATTGCCGAAATATAACTCTCTCTTAACGACACCAATTGCTTACGCTTCTGAGCTTTACGCTGTGCGGCCGCCTCTTCATCCAATTGACGCTGTAATCTAGCCACAGCTTTTGCTTCTTCTTGCGCTTTTGTCAAAGCTTTATTTTCTTTCGCTTTGACAGCATTCTCTTTCTCTAAGGCCAGTTTTTTCTGCTCTTCCAGTAAACGTTGTTGTTCAGCTTGTTTGGCTTTTTCAATGGATTTTAAACGCTTCTTTTCAGCTAATATTGCGGCTTGCATCGCCTCTTTTGCCTTAATTTTTTCGGCTTCAGCTTTCTGTTTTTCTAACTTAGCCAGTCGCTTCGCTTCTTCCGTTTTTTGGCGTTCAAGCACTGTTTTTCTACGCTCGGCTTCTGTTTTTGCTCGTTGTTGAACCGCCAATTTACGTGCTTTCTCTGCTTTTTGTTGCTCAATTTTTTGGCGTTTTTGTAACTCTTTTAAATGTTGACGTTCTTGTTGTGTTTTGGCTTCTAATAGTTGGCTTTCTAACTTTTTAGCTTCTTCTTGAGCTCTAATTTTTTCCAATTTTTCTTGAACCAAACTTGCATCAACCGCAAATGTTTTTAATGGCTCTATTTGACGAATTTCAGAGGTTTCATTAGCCTTAGAGTATTCTGAATTTTGTGCTGATACTTTCATACTTGCATCAGGATCTGACCAATCCACGGCAAGCAGCGCAATCAGTACAACATGCAATAAAACCGAAAGAGAAACGGCAATGGGATGTCGGAGAATAAAGCCAATCATTAACGTGCCACCTCTTCGGGTTCTGTTAATAAAGCCACTTGTTCCACACCATTGGATTTTAATAAAACAAAAATATTCACCACCTTGCCATAAGGTGCCGCACGGTCGCCTTGAATGTAAATCATTGTATTAGGGTTTAACTGAGTACGCGCCATCACCTCTGCCACTAACGACTCAATGTCTTTATTGCTTAAAATAATCTCAGGTTGTTCAGAAGTTTTATACATACCCTCTTTGGTGACGGTAATCACAAAAGGTTTGGTTTCATCTTCAACGGCTTGCTCTTTTTGATTCACCACTTGGGGTGTTTGAGGCAGTTCAACCGTTACCGACTGCTGCACAATGGGGGCTGTTACCATAAAAATAATCAATAGAACAAGCGTAACATCCACATAGGGCACCACATTAATTTCGGCAATTAAACGTCTTTTTTGTCTCTGATTACGAAATCCAGCTTGCATATTTCTTTCCTATTCAACCGTTTCGTTCATATTATTTTTTAGGCAAACTTGCATCGCGTTGCAAAGTGCTTAAAAACGTTTCAGCAAAATTTTCATATTCATTCAATAAACGATCCGCACTGTTTGCCAAACTGTTATAAGTCATCACAGCAGGAATCGCGGCAAACAAACCAATCGCCGTTGCAATCAAAGCCTCCGAAATTCCTGGTGCCACCGCCGCTAAGGTTGCATTTTGCATACCACCTAACGCCTGAAAGGCATGCATCACGCCCCAAACTGTTCCAAGCAACCCAATATAAGGTGCTGAGGAACCAATGGTCGCTAAAATAGACAAGCGATTTTCTAATTTGTCCGCCTCTTTTGAAAAAGCCACCTTCATCATGCGCTGTGTGCCACTCATTAAGTCGCTGACTTCAACAACGCCCTGATTTTTTAAACGTAAAAACTCTTTAAATCCCTCCAAAAAAATATGCGATAACCCTTTGCCATGGTTTTTTGAAATTTGATCCTCACGATAAAAACGGGTTAAGTCTTGGGTATTTTGATAATTCTCCATAAACTCTTGAGCCGCTTTGCGTGCCATGCGTATTTGGTACCACTTACTAAACGCAACCGCCCAAACCACCAAAGACATAAAAGCCAGTAAAATCATTACCGCTTGTACCACCACACTGGCTTCTAAGACTAACTCAATTAATTCACTACTATCCATGGGCTTCCTTTAACCTTATTCTAACGATACTGATTAACTTTTAAAAAAATACGTACTTTAACCTACAAGCTATTGCGAGTCAGGTTTTATTTGACCTAAATGATTATAAGCATTAGACGTTGCCATTCGGCCTCTCGGCGTTCTAATTAAGAACCCCTGTTGCACTAAAAAAGGTTCAATCACATCTTCAATGGTGCCGCGCTCCTCACCCAGTGCTGTAGCCATACTATCAATCCCTACAGGGCCGCCTTCAAATTTTTCAATCAACATTTCTAAAAAACGTCGATCCATTTTATCCAATCCTAAGCGATCCACTTCCAATACATTTAACGATAAATCGGCAATATCGGAGGTGATAATACCATCCCCTCTTACTTGCGCATAGTCTCTAACCCGTCTTAATAAGCGATTGGCAATACGAGGTGTACCACGTGAACGTCTAGCGATTTCTTGTGCCCCCGCCTGTTCAGAAGGAATGCCTAAAATACTGGCCGAACGCGTCACAATCTCAGTTAACTCTTCATTGCTGTAAAACTCTAATCGCTGCACCAAGCCAAAACGATCACGTAAGGGAGAGGTCAACAACCCAGCCCGTGTCGTTGCGCCCACCAAAGTAAACGGTGGAATATCAATTTTAACGCTTTGTGCCGCAGGGCCATCGCCAATCATAATATCAATTTGATAATCCTCCATCGCAGGGTATAACACCTCTTCTACAATGGGGCTTAAACGATGAATTTCATCAATAAACAGAACATCATGCGGCTCTAAACGCGTTAAAATTGCAGCTAAATCACCAGGCTTTTCAATCACTGGCCCAGAGGTTTGACGCAGTGTCACCCCCATCTCTTGCGCAATAATATTCGACAACGTAGTCTTACCTAAACCAGGAGGGCCGTAGAGCAAAACATGATCAAGAGCTTCACTGCGCATCTTAGCCGCATCCATTGAGAGCTGCAACTGCTCTCTTACCGCCGTTTGCCCAATGTACTCTCGGATTTGATTTGGACGAACCGACGGAGCGGCGTACATATCGTCCGCCACCTCTTGAGAACCCACAATGCGATCTGTTTCAATCATTTACAGCTTAACCCCTTGCAATGCTCGCTTAATCAGCTCTTCTAATGTCAGTTCAGCCTCGTACACCGTCGATACCATTTTTTCAGCCTGTGTATTTTTATAGCCTAATGAGATCAACGCCTCACAAGCCGATTGCTGCAATGTATTCGCAAACACTGCTTTTTTAGAATTTAAATCCCCCTGAGAATCAAAGGTAGTTGTTGTATTCTCATAAGATAACAGCCCTAACTTGACCACCTCTTTTAGGCGATCTCGCATCTCAATTTGCAAACGCTCAGCGGTTTTTTTACCCACGCCCGGAATACGCGTCAACGCGGCCGTATCCCCCGTATCCACATACGAACAAAATTCATTAACCGCCATCGAAGATAAAATAGCCAACGCCATTTTAGCGCCCACACCATTCACCTTAATTAAAGTTTTAAACAACACACGCTCAGGCTCAGAAGCAAAGCCAAACAACAGCATAGCATCTTCACGAACGTGCATGTGTGTCAAAATCGTGACATCATTCTGAAGTGATTCCAACTGATAAAACGTCGACATGGGTGCTTCAATTTCATACCCCACACCCTGCACATCCATCACCAATAAAGGCGGACGTTTTTGAACCAAATTACCACGTAAAAAACCAATCATAAAATTGCAATACTCTTTTTAAATAACAAGGGGGGGGGTAAAAAACTAAAATTGAGTGCCTTTTGAAATCAATTCTGGGTCAATACCTAAAGACATATAACGATCATGACAAAGCGCACAAGCAAGCGCATCGGCAGCATCTTCTTGTGGGGTATCCGTAAGTTTTAATAAGTTTTGTACCATATATTGAACTTGCTCTTTACTCGCGTGACCCTTACCCACAATGGTACTTTTAATTTGCGTGGGAGTATACTCCATAATCGAAACCCCCTTAATCGCACCCGCACATAAAATCACTCCCCTAGCCTGCCCTAAAATAAGAGCTGATTTGGGGTTTTTATAAATAAAGACTTTTTCAACCGCCATCACATCCGGCTGGTATTGATCAATAATTTGGCACACCGATTCAAAAATATTTTTAAGGCGCTGTGCCCCCGAAAATTTCTCAACCCGAATCACGCCACTCACCACATAACTGGGATTATAACGTCCTGACTCAATCACACCAAACCCCGTTTTACGAGAACCCGGATCAATACCTAAAATACGTTTTAACTTTGCCAATTAAATTTCTCTAATATATGTCATACAAATCAAGGCCAACAGTATATTTCGGATAAACACTTAAAGATAGTGCCTTCATGACGACTTCTGGGGTAATACGGCTACAGAGTGATTTTTAAACATCCGCTAGTTTTTTTATTAGGTATTTTTTCAAGACATTCAATCGTTAAGCCCTCTACCACTGGAACACCTATATTTAGATGAACGGGGTATTCAGATACGTCACCCGTTCTTTTATAGCCACGGCGTTCATAAAAAGAGATCAGCTCTTCACGCTGAGAAATAACAACCATTATGAGCCTTTTTGAACCTAATTGATTAATGGCATAGGCTTCAGCAAAGCGCAGTATCTCATCACCAACCCCCTGATTCTGAAAAGCGGGGTTTACTGCAAAAGTGCCAAGATAGACTTGATTTTCTTTCTCTTCCAAGCAAATACAAGCCACTATTGATCCATTGATTTCTGCCACAAATAAATGCGCTTCAGGACTTTTAATCAACGCCTTTACATCATTAACCGATGACCTTTCACCCTCAACTATTTCTGTTTCCTTTGTCCAGCCATCTTTCCCTCGATATGCCTGATTAATGAGCACATTTATACTTTCTGCATCATCATGTCTGGCTGGATGAAAGTTCATTTTAATTCCCATTGTGGTTTTTTTACACATAACGACCCATGCAGCCACTGTGTGGAGGTTATGCACTTATCATACGAATTCAGGTATATAAAGGGGGGGGGAATTTTTGGATTAAAATTTTCTGCTCCAGAGCACCCTCTCTTGAGTAAACTCAATTCACCTTCTCCCCCTTCTGACTTTTGAATGACATTCATCTGAGTTGTATTAAATTAAAGTCGACACTAACCCCACTTATTTGATCAGTTTAATTTGCCCTGCCAAGCATACTTTATTTTCTCGTGTTCAAACTGCGCTAGAAAAGTCTTTTTCTTAAGTATGCCCTCTATCTCAAATACTTTGAGGTAGCAAAATGCAAAACTGGCGTAAGTCTCTTTTTCTGAAAGTGTACCGTTATCAAAAAGTTTGTAGAGTTTATCTATTGGTTTCTTATAGTGTCTTTTTTTATCAGGCTTTTTGAAACCTTGATATAAATCTAGAAATGCATACGAATGTGCTGCATGACAAAGATCCTCAATATTTGTAATTGGTAATCTTCCTAAATCTAGGTCTTCTTTTGCTCTATCATATGCTGATTGAACAACCTCTGTCATCGGAATATCTTTCACTTTATATCCTCAGTTAAATCCCTAACGGGGCGGCGATAACCTGCGTGGCTTCGCCTGAAAAATATCAACTTCTTGAATGAAACACATTCTTAAGGGGGGGGGGTAAAAATTTAGGCTATTTTTTTGCTCTAGAGCATCCCCTCTTGAGCAAGCTTAATACGGATAAACCGTTAATTTCGCTAAGGAAATGGTACTCCGCTTCTTTTAAGAATACCGCCCCCCTTACCTAAGAAGAATAAATATTTCTTCGGTGTCCTATCTTTAAAATAACAATCAAAATCTCATTTTCGTTAATCTCACCTATGATTCTGTAGTCCCCTACTCGCCACCGCCAGTATTCATTTAAATTTCCTTTTAAGGATTCTCCTCTCTCTTTGGGATTTATTGAGTGAATCAATCTCTCTTCTATGAATTTCTTAATTCGCTTTCGATTCTCTGGGTCAATTTTTTTTAGATTCTTAGCAACTTGTTGTTCGTACTTGATCGTCCAAGTCATTCCCAAACATCCTCATGACTCAATAAAGCACTTTCACCCGTCTTTATTCTACTAACAGCCTCATCAGCTAGGTAGGCATCTTCTATATTCTCTAGGTGCGTTAAAATCGCTTCTCTAGCATAATAGGTTTTTGTTCGTCCTGTTTTTTTTGCAAGTGTATTAAGACGCTCTTCAATTTCTTCTGGTAATCGAATGGCTAACATTTTTTTATCCTTCTTTTGATATACGTGTATATCATACGATAAAACGCCTCTATTTATTTCATTTGGATGATGTTTTTTGCATCAAATATTCATTGCAAGAAATCAATCGGCTCTCATTCCTTTAATAAACCGTTCATTGCACCAAGAAAATTACAGGTTTATTAGACCACTACACATTCATCTGATTGTATTAAATTAAAGTCGACACTGACCCCACTTATTTTTATATTGCCTTAACACTGATAAACTAATATAGTTATATGTAAGAACTATTATTACATTAGGAGAGTGACACCATGGCACGTACAATAACTTTTCAACCTAGCAAAGCTCTTGGTGATTTCATCGAGGGACTAATTCAAACAGGCGGTTATAACAATCAAAGCGAAGTTGTAAGAGAAGGTTTGCGCCTACTTCAAGAAAAATCTGCAAAATCAAAATTACAGCAACTTAAAAACTTGATTGATGAAGGGGAAAATAGTGGCAACCCTACAACATGGGACGCAAACAGTTTTTTAGATAAAATGAAAAAAAAGCAACATGAAAAAAATATTTAAACTACGCCCTAAAGCCATTACTGATTTAGAAAAAACCTATAAATACAGCGTTAAAAAGTGGGGAAATAATCGAGCTGATAAATATATCAGGGATATTGAAACCACATTTGAAACTTTAACAGATAATTATATGCTAGGAATGGACTACAGCCACGTAGGAAAAACACTACGTGCTTTTGCGGTAGTTTCTCATATCATTTATTACAAAAAGACTACATACGGAGTAATAATTATCCGAGTTTTGCATAAACGAATGGATGAAAACCGCCATTTATAAGCTAATGTAAAACAATTGGTAATTGTTCCATTTCTCTACCCTGTATTCGATTTCCCGCGCCCGTGGTAGCGCTCTGTTCTCATTTTTTGAACTCCTATATATACACGCCTGTGCGCCTGTCTGTGTTGATTTATAGCCATAAATAAAACTACTCTCACCCATTGAAAGCATTTTTTATTTTAAAATCTTATTCAGCTTATTTATGAAATTGAGTTTAGGGGGGGGG
>WFQP01000039.1 GCA_015487015.1 Thiomicrorhabdus sp. | reverse complement strand
TCTCCCCTTATAAAGCTTACCTTCATATGTTTGAACCTATCTTTGCACGCGATTCACAAACCCTTTTAGGTTACGTTGGTATATCCGTTGCACTGCGACCTTACTTAATTGAAGAGAATGAATTTAAATACATCAATACGCAAACCCTTCAATTTACAGGCACACACCCTACAGACTTATCCGACCTCTCCTCTCTCTTAATCTTTGAACCTATTGAAAACACTGTTGCCAATGAACTTTGGCAGCAAATTCAAAACTTTATTGTGGATATCGTCATTCTACTCAGCGTGTTTACTCTATTAATGATCGTCATCTTCCAGCGACTCTTCAGTCGTCCCATGCAAACTCTTGCTAACTATGTTCAGCAACTTAAAAAAGACACCGACACCACTCACACTCAACCAAAAGAGACGTTCTTCGTTAAAGAATTGGAAGCCTTAAAACACTCCATTCATGACTACCATCAAGACCTGCAAACGACTCAAACCGAGCTTAACACACAGTACGAAAAAGTATGGAAACAAGCCAGACAAGATGCGCTAACAGGCATCTTCAACCGACGTGCCTTTGATGAAATGTGGAATAAATTAGTGGCCTCCTACGAATACAATCCAAGCGATATTAGCTTTATTTTATTTGATTGTGACTTTTTTAAAGCCCTAAACGACACCTATGGTCACGAAATCGGAGACGATGTGATTCGAATTACCGCAAAAACCATCCAAAAAAACCTCCCTTCACAATACGATGTCTTTCGAATAGGGGGGGATGAATTTGTGGTCATCATTCAAGATCGCCCACTACATGAAGCGTTTGATATCGCAAAAAAATGCTTAAAAGCACTCAAGAATTATAATTTTTGTGGCATCGGCATTAAAGAAAAACTCTCTTTCAGTATTGGGATCAGCCACCTTGCGCATCAAACGTCTAAGAACTTACGTGACGATCTGCTCAACCTGCCTCGCCAAGCCGACATCGCCATGTACAAGGCCAAAC
Organism: Thiomicrorhabdus sp.; assembly: GCA_015487015.1. Lineage (GTDB taxonomy): Bacteria > Pseudomonadota > Gammaproteobacteria > Thiomicrospirales > Thiomicrospiraceae > Thiomicrorhabdus. Next base: position 37,312 of record WFQP01000039.1, on the reverse strand, counting down.
AATCTCATCAACACAAAATACAATGCTATGCAAGCCAACTGGAGCAAGAGAGCTTGTCACTGGTGTCCAGTCAAGTCATCAATACCATTGTCGAAGCAATTCATACTGGGCAGTACATTGATATGCACTTACAAGGCATTCACTCCGTACGAGAAAATAAACTCTATTATGAATCTCTCATTCGTATTCAAAAAGACGATTTATTTATCTACCCCAAAGATATTTTTTCGGTGGTCGAACGTCGACGACTAGAAGTTGAAATGGATACTCAAATTATTCACCAAATGCTCTCAGCTTTTCAAAAAGGGCAAATCCCCCAACATACTGGGGTATCAATCAACGTATCAGGTAAAACGTTATTAAAACCTAATTTTGTCGACTTGTTTGAGCCTTTTTTGCCTTATTTAAAAGACTATAAAATCGTTATCGAAATCATTGAAAATACCCTAATCGATCACATGGAGTATGCCAAAACGGTCTTAAATACACTACGAAACCAAGGGTTTTTGATTGCACTGGATGACTTTGGCAGTGGCTACTCCTCCATTCGCTATCTCGCCCACATGCCCGTTGATATTATCAAGTTTGATATGAGCATGACCCAGGCTTTGGAGGGGGATGAAAAAACCCGAAATATCATTCGCTCCACAGCAAAAATGGTGCGAGATGCAGGTTACGACCTAGTCTTAGAAGGCGTTGAAACAGAAGATATGCTCGAAAAAGCCAAGCAGGCGGGTGCGACCCATATTCAAGGCTACCTATTAAGTAAACCCACCAGCCTACTCAAAATTTATAATGCCAAATAATTTCTCCCCCCCACCTCCCATCACTGTTGGACTAACTGGGGGAATTGGCTCTGGTAAATCCACAGTAAGCCAGCTCCTGTTTGAGCTATACCAAATCCCGACCATTGATACTGATGCTATTGCAAAAGAGATTGTCCAACCCCACTCAGCTGGGCTAAATGCTATTATTCAACAATTTGGAAAAGGGATTTTAAATCAGAATGGCAGCTTAAATCGCGGCCAATTACGAGAAATCATTTTTAATGATCCCGCCCAAAAAAAGCAGCTAGAAGCTATTTTACACCCCTTAATTGAATACAGCGTCAAAGCAAAACTCTCACTGCTAAAACACAGCACAAACGCACCTGCTATTATCGTGGCCATTCCACTACTGGCCGAGAAGATTCAAAAAGACGGACAAAGCCCCCACTATCTTGATCAAATTTGGGTGGTGGATATTACGCCCGAGCAACAATGCCAATACGCCAGCCAACGCGATCAAGCGACCCCAGAACAGATACAAAAGATCATCGACCAACAAGCCAGCCGAGCAGAGCGCCTCGCCATCGCAGATACCGTTATTGACAACACCGGAGACTTAGCGCACTTACAGCAACAGCTTCAGCGCCTATTCCCCCCAAAAAAGGCTTAAAAAACAGCTTACAATAAAGCTGGCCAAAAACCAGAAATAGCCGCCACACCTTGCGCGCCTAACTGTTTCGCCTGATTAATATATCCAGCCTGCATGCCACCCAGCGCAAATACAGGAATAGGCACATCCGCCACCCGTTCTGCAAACAGCGACCACCCCATCCCTTCCATATCAGGGTGAGATGCAGTTCTTTTTACGGGAGATAATAAAATAAAATCAGCCCCTATTTTTAACGCCTGTGCAATCTCTTCTGGATTATGTGTCGACACCCCTAACAACTTATTGGATGGAATCGGCCTTGAGTCGTACTGAAATATCGCATAGGAGGCCAATTGGATACCGGCGGCATTCGGCAAAGCGTCAAGTAATGCGGGCGAACCATTTAACAGCAGCTTAACCCCATACTGCTCGGCCAGTGACTGAGCCTGATGTGCTAACTGAACAAAGGCCGTCTCACTCAGTGATTTAGCACGCAATTGACACAGTGAAATCCCCTGTTGTTTAAATGCGCTCTCTAAACGCCTTAAGGCGTCCTGTTCATTAGAAAAAGAGCCGGTAATCATATACTGATTGGCCAACTGCAATGCTGTCACAATCCCCTTATTGGCATTAGGAAAACTCACCTGATCCAGTTCATCCACCGCAACCCAACGCACTGTTTGCCCTTCACACCCCTTGGGCTCACCCTGAAATTGTTCACTCTCAAAAACGTGCAGCCGCACTGCAAAGCTCTCGTACTGCCAAGGAATCACAATTAATGGCTGCCATTGAGAGACGACAATACCCAGCTCCTCCTGTATTTCTCGCGTTAACGCCTCAACGGGAGACTCTCCCTTCTCAATCTTTCCACCAGGAAACTCCCAACAGTCCGAAAACGATTGATGTGCCCGTCTTAAAGCTAAGCAAACCAAACCCTTTCGCCTAAGCACACCAATCGCAATCTCTTTATAGTCCATGCCACTTACCTTTTGATTTTACGGTAAAATATCCGCAACCATTCAGGTTACCTCTGAATCATTATCAATATCGTATAAAAAATGGATGCCTTTTTATGAGCCAGTTTTGGAGCCCTCTTGTTCACTCGCTTACCCCTTATGTTCCTGGTGAACAGCCCAAGATAAACAATCTCATTAAGCTCAATACCAATGAGAACCCTTACCCACCTTCTCCAAAAGTACTGGCAGAAATCAAAGCCCAAACAGGGGAGCTTCTCAAGCGTTATCCTGATCCAAATTCCGATGTATTAAAACAAACCATTGCACAATACCACCAGCTCAACAGTAATCAGGTCTTTGTTGGGAACGGTTCCGATGAAGTCCTCGCACACGCCTTTCAAGCGCTGTTAAAACAAGATAAACCTCTGCTGTTTCCAGACATTACTTACAGTTTTTACCCTGTCTATTGTGGTTTGTATCAAATGGAATATCAAACCATACCACTCACCGAAAACTTTGAAATCGATATTAATGACTACCACAAAGAGAGCGGAGGCATCATTTTCCCTAACCCCAATGCCCCAACCGGCCGGTTACTCGCTCTAAAAAACATTGAAGATCTACTTAAAAAGCATGCCAACAAAGTGGTACTAGTGGATGAAGCCTACATTGATTTTGGAGGAGAGAGTGCCGCAACGCTTATCAATCAATACCCCAATTTACTGGTCGTACAAACGCTCTCAAAATCCCGCTCTTTAGCAGGAATTCGAGTCGGGTTTGCCCTAGGGCATCCAGATTTAATTGAGGCCTTAGAGCGTGTTAAAAACAGCTTTAACTCCTACCCACTTGACCGTCTTGCCATCTATGGTGCAAAAGCGGCCTTTGAAGACGAAGCCTACTTTCAAGAGACCTGTCAAAAAATCATTCAAACACGACACAGGTTAACCAACACCCTGCAAGCACTGGGCTTTAACATCATTCCTTCTGCGGCCAACTTTATTTTCGTCTCTCACCCCAACTATCCCGCAGAACAACTGGCACAAGCTCTGAGAAAGCAATCCATTATTGTGCGCTACTTTAACAAACCGCGAATCAATCAATACCTACGTATTACCATCGGAACCGATGCCGAAAATAGACAATTCAGTCAAGCCCTTCAAAGCATCATTCAAACAACACCTTAATAATTTTCTCCCCCCCCTATTATCGTTAAAGGGGGGGGAAATAATTTAATTTCAATACTTATTGATACCCCAAATTAACTCCGATATTCCGCATTAATTTTAACGTAGTCATACGAAAAATCGGTGGTCCATACCACCTCAGTTACCTTTCCACGATTCAGCTGAATCGTAATGGTAATATCGGTTTGATCCATCACCGCTTGCCCCGCTTCTTCAGTATAGCTGTCAGCTCGCCCCCCGTTTTCAACAATGCATACATCGCCTAAAAACAGTTTAATCGCATCAATATCTAAATTTGAAACTCCTGCACGACCCACGGCGGCTAAAATACGCCCCCAGTTTGGATCCGAGGCAAATAGTGCTGTTTTAACCAAAGGCGACAGGGCTACCGCATGAGCTACTTTTAAACACTCTTCAGAATCCTCCCCCCCCTCTACTAGAACGGTTACAAACTTAGTTGCGCCTTCACCATCACGAATAATCATCTGCGCCAGCTCAGTCATCACCTCAGAAATCGCCTTTGAAAAGTCTTGATACGCCTTGGAGTCTTGCGAATCAATCACGGGCATATCTGCCTGCTGTGTCGCCGTTAAGGTACAGGCATCATTGGTAGAGGTATCACCATCCACCGTAATACGGTTAAATGATACATTTACCGCATCACTTAAACACTGTTGCAAACACGATTGAGTAATTTTAGCATCCGTTGCCACAAATCCTAACATGGTCGCCATATTAGGGTGAATCATCCCCGAACCTTTAGAAATACCAGAAATCATCACCGAATGCCCCTCTACCATGACCTCTCGACTGACCGCTTTAGGCACTAGATCCGTGGTCATAATTCCTTCACACGCTTGTGGCCAACCCATAATAGAAAGATTAGCCAGCGCCTCAGGAATCCCTGATTGCAGCTTATCCATGGGTAGGTTTTCACCAATCACTCCTGTTGAAAAAGGTAACACTTCATTAGGGTTACACCCCAACTCCGCCGCCACCCAAGTACAGGTCTGCTCAGCATCTATCATGCCCTGTTTGCCCGTACCTGCATTGGCATTGCCACTGTTAATAACTAAGGCACGAGGGTTTGCTTCGGCGAGAGCCTGCTTAGCGACCGTAACAGGCGCGGCACAAAAAGCATTCTGCGTAAACGTTGCCTCGGTTAAACTGCCTTGAGCCAACTCAATAATCACCAAATCTGGCTGACCATTTTTTTTAATATTCGCTGCACAGGTTCCTAAATAAACACCTGAGATAGGGTGCATTTCCACGGTTAACTCACTCATTTCATATCCCCTAAACACTCTTAAATTAGTTCATTAAAAAACCCACCAGAAGGTGGGCTTTAATCATTTATGCAATGTATGTAAATCAAACCGTTTTACGTTAACTTGCCACAACACTGCTTATACTTTTTGCCAGACCCACAAGGGCAAGGATCATTACGTCCCACCTTTGGCGTGTCTCTTTTAAATGTAGTATCACCTGACTGCGCTTCTGGATGCGTTGCATTCGATGTCGAAGCCATTCCTGCCGCTTCTGGATGCGTTGCTTCTAAATCTTTAGGACGCTCAGCAGCATTTTGTTCATCAAACTCATCCACATCTTTTGCCCCTTCAATTTGAACCAAAGACAATACTTTAACCGTTTCAAACATCACTTCTTGTAAGAAGCTTTTAAACATCTCAGTCGATTCACGACGGTACTCTTGGAACGGGTCTTTTTGAGCATAGCCTCTTAAATGAATTCCCTTACGTAAATAGTCCATTTCACCTAAATGCTCACGCCATTTTTTATCAATGGTACGTAACAGCACTTCTTTTTCAAAATGGTGGCGTGTTTCTGGGTTCACCACTGACATTTTAGTGGCATAGATGTTTTCTAATTCTGTCACCAACTTTTCAATCAAGGTCTCTTCATAAAGCTCTTTATCTTCATCCAACCAAGCTTGAATATCAAACTCTGTACCCAGCTCTTCATGAATCGCTAGGGTTAAGCCAGGAATATCCCACTGCTCTGCCAAAGACCCTTTTGGAATATAAGTAGCAACTAATTGTTCAACAACTTGAGCACGCAAATCATCCAACACTTCAGATACATCGTCCGATTCCATCAACTCATTACGTTGAGTGTAAACCACTTTACGTTGTTCATTAGAAATGTCATCAAATTTCAATAAGTTCGCACGCTCATCTTGATGCAAACGTTCCACTTGTTTTTGTGCTCGTTCAATGGATTTACTGACCATATTATGCTCAATCGCTTCACCCGATGTCATGCCTAAACGCTTCATCATGGATTTTACTTTTTCAGACGCAAAACGACGCATTAAATCATCGTCTAACGACAGGTAAAAACGAGTAAGCCCAGGATCTCCTTGACGACCCGAACGACCACGTAACTGGTTATCAATACGGCGAGATTCATGACGCTCCGAACCAATCACCATTAACCCTCCGTGGCTTAATACGGCATCGTGTCGTGCTTGCCAAGCGTTGGTTACTTCGGCTATTTTATCTTCCGTAGGGTCTTTGAGTTTAGACAACTCAACCTCTAAGCTTCCCCCTAAAACAATATCCGTTCCACGCCCAGCCATATTGGTCGCAATGGTAACCGCTCCCGGCATCCCTGCATTGGCAATAATATGCGCTTCATTTTCATGGTGTTTAGCATTTAAAACACAGTGCTTCACCCCTGCTTTGTTTAATAAGTCAGATAACAGCTCAGACATTTCAATCGAGGCGGTTCCCACTAAAATGGGCTGTTGTGTTTTGGTCACCTCGCTGATTTCTTTTACGATGGCGGCAAACTTTCCTTCAATATCTAAAAAAACTAAATCGGCTAAATCTTGACGTTGTGGCTCTTTATTTGGTGGAATAACTACCACTTCTAAGTTATAGGTAGATAAAAACTCACCCGCTTCGGTATCTGCGGTTCCTGTCATACCTGATAAACGTTTGTACTGTCTAAAGTAATTTTGAAAGGTAATCGAAGCAAACGTTTGACTCTCTTGTTGAATCTTAACGCCTTCCTTCGCTTCAATCGCTTGGTGTAACCCCTCACTCCAACGACGACCGGCCATTTTACGACCCGTATACTCATCAATAATGACCACTTCATTGTCTTCAACAATGTAGTCACGATCTTTTTCAAATAATAAATTAGCACGCAATGCAGCATTAATATGAATCATTAATCCAATATTAGTTGCATCGTAAAGGCTATCGCCCTCATCAAGCAAACCTACCTCAGCTAATAACTCTTCGACCTTGGCATGACCTTGATCAGTTAAGTAAATCTGTTTTGATTTTGCATCAATCGTAAAATCACCTGAAGATGTTTTTAGTTCTTTATCCTCTTCACCCTGCTCTAAGTGCTGAATTAATGGATTAATTTTTTGATATAGTTCGGCTTTATCTTCCGCTGGCCCTGAAATAATTAAAGGCGTACGTGCTTCATCAATTAAGATAGAATCCACTTCATCAATAACGGCAAACGGTTGACCTCGCATAACTTTTTCAGAGGTAAAAATGGCCATATTGTCACGCAAATAATCAAAACCAAACTCGTTATTGGTTCCGTAAGTAATATCTTTTGAATACGCTAACTGCTTCTCTTCTTGAGATTGACCACTTAAAATAACACCTGTTGATAACCCTAAAAACTCAAATAGTTTTCCCATCCACTCCGAATCACGTTTGGCAAGGTAGTCATTGACCGTAATAACATGCACCCCTTCGCCCGACAGTCCATTCAAATAAACGGGTAACGTTGCAACAAGGGTTTTTCCCTCTCCTGTACGCATCTCTGCAATACGGCCTTCATGCAGTGCCATTCCACCAATCAACTGAACATCATAATGACGCATACCAAACACACGTTTACCGGCTTCTCGAACAACAGCAAAGGCTTCAGGCAAAAGTTCATCCAGTGTCTTTCCAGATTCAATCGCCGCTTTAAATTCTGGCGTTTTTTGCTGTAACTGCTCATCCGTCAATTCAGCCATGGAGGCTTCTAATTCATTGACTTGTTGTACGGTTTTACGGTATTGCTTAAGCATTCGTTCATTACGACTACCAAAGATTTTTTGAAAGATTTTAAAGGCCATTAAAGGTATTTTCCGATTTAAAATTTAAACAACTTAAAAGTATGCGACAGATATTTTACGCTTGCCTTCGCAATAATGCGATAAAATGACAAAATATTCTACCACAGTCATAGATAATATCTGCATGAAACCTCTACTAAATCAAGCCAGTGGCGCACTCAACACCTTACTCGAAAGTGCACAACTGTATCAAGCACTGCTTGAAGTTGGACAAGATACGCTTCCAAAAACATTGCAACCCCATTTAATCGGGGTAAGCTTTGAACAACAAGCACTAATCTTACAAATTGATGAAAGCATTTGGGCCACCCAGTTACGCTTTTATGAGCCAACACTGCTGGGAATTTTTCAAGAGCACTTTCCTCATTTAGAGCTGAACAGAGTTAAGGTAAAAACCCTTCTTCAACCCAAACAGGCCAAAAAAGAGTGGAAAATAACCAGCTACCCCAGCACTCAAGATGCCTCTGAAATGCAACAATTAAGTGAGAAAATGCCTACTGAAGGACTCAAAAAAGCACTGAATAAGCTCAGTCTCAGAGCCAAAAAAAAACCCTCATAAAGAGGGGTTTACATTTAAGCTCAATCAATAAACTCAAAACTATAACAAAACTTTACTGCTGCCATAACGGATAGGTTGGTTACCATCATTTTCATAAGTAACCAGCTCAAACGCGTCTTTTTGCTTCATTAAGGCTCGTAAAAGTTGATTATTTAATGCGTGCCCTGATTTATGAGCAGTAAATTCACCGACAATAGGGTGACCCAACATATACAAATCCCCTACGGCATCTAAAATTTTATGACGCACAAATTCATCTTTATCGCGCAACCCTTCTGCGTTCATGACCCCTTCATCATCTAAACCAATGGCATTTTTTAAACTGGCTCCGAGGCCTAGGTTTTTAGCACGCAGCATCTCCATATCTTTCATAAAACCGAATGTACGCGCACGACTCACTTCTTTAAAATACGATGTTGACGAAAAATTTAACGTCATTTTTTCAGCGGTTGTTTGAAATGCGGGGTGCTCAAAATCAATTGAAAAATTTAATCGAAACCCTTCATGTGGTTTAAACTCAGCAAAACCACCCTTATCATTTTCAACACGGATTGAGCTTAAGATTCTTACAAATGTTTTAGGGGCATCCTGAATTTTAATGCCTGCTGATTGCAATAAGAAAATAAAGTGAGACGCACTGCCATCCATAATAGGCACTTCATCCGAGGTAATATCAATATAAAGGTTGTCGATTCCAATACCCGCAATAGCAGACATTAAATGTTCAATGGTTGCAATTTTAACCTTTTGATTTTTCTGTTCTTTTACAATGGTTGTACACAACATCGTCTCTCCAACAATATCAGGAGAGACTTTAAATTCAACCACTGGATCACAATCAATACGACGAAAAACCACTCCTGTATTGACAGGAGCGGGCTTTAACGTCATTACTGACTCGTGTCCAGTGTGTAACCCAATGCCTTTGGCTTTAATTTGATTTGCAACTGTTCTCTGATTCAAGGGCGTTCCATCTTTTTTGTATACATCAACTCAAAAAGCTATTTTAGCATAACTGATTAAGCTACTTTTATATTCGAATAAGTTAAACAAGGATAATTAAAAACTCGACTTAAACCAGTTTCGCATTCGATCAAAAATATCCATAACACCCATTGAGGTTGTTTTTTCTGGCTCTTCGGCTAAAACACCACCAAAATGTTCTTTTGCATACATCAACAACCCCACTGTGGTAGCAAACGAAGGACTATTCACCTCGTCTGTTAAACCACTTACGCCCTGAGGGTATCCCAAGCGGACGGGCATGTGAAATACCTCTTCTGCTAGCTCAACCGCACCATCTACCAAAGAACTCCCCCCCGTCAATACGACTCCTGCTGCCAAGATATTTTCAAACCCCGCACTGCGTAACTCCGCCTGAATCAACTGAAACAACTCTTCGTACCGAGGTTCAACCACTTCAACCAGTGTTCGTCTTGACAAGCAACGAGCTGGGCGATCTCCCACACTCGGCACTTCAATCTCTTCATCTTTATCAATTAACTGAGGTAGAGCACAAGCATACTGTTTTTTAATATTTTCTGCCGCTTGGGTGGGTGTTCGAAATGCAACGGCAATATCATTTGTAACCTGATCTCCCGCCACAGAGATAACCGCTGTATGCCGAATGGCACCATTTTGAAAAACAGCAATATCCGTGGTGCCCCCGCCAATATCTACCAAACAAACACCCAACTCTTTTTCATCTTCCGACAGCACCGACTCACTGGAGGCTAGCTGCTCAAGAATAATATCCGCAACGCCTAAATGACAACGTTCCACACACTTAATAATATTTTGTGCAGCACTTACTGAGCCCGTCACCATGTGTACTTTGGCCTCAAGACGTACACCTGACATACCAATTGGCTCACGAATACCACCCTGATTATCAATAATGTACTCTTGCGATAAAATATGCAAAACACGCTCACCACCGGGGATTGCAATAGTCTGTGCGGCTTCCATCACACGATCAATATCATCTGGCTGCACATCTTGATTTCGAATGGCGACCATACCATTTGAATTAAAGCTTTTAATATGGCTGCCCGCGATGCCCACATACACAGAGCTGGCTGTAAACCCTGACATTCTTTCTGCTTCATCAATAGCGTGCTGAATCGACTCAACGGTTGCGTCAATATTAACCACAACCCCTTTCTTTAAGCCTTTCGAAGGGTGTGTACCCATTCCAACGACTTCAATTTCACCATCCGATTTTATCTTCCCAATAATCGCAGCAATTTTTGAGGTTCCAATGTCCAACCCAACGACCATATTAGAAGCTTGCTGTTTTCGCGCCATACTCTGTATTACCTTCTTTAAAAAACCGATAAGAGACCTTTGCATGAGTCAGGACAAAAAGCTCAATTCAATTATTGTGTTTTCCCCACAATAAAACCGTTACTATAGCGTAAATCATACACTTGTGCTGACTTTCTCAACGTCTTTACAAGCTGAGGGTAAGCCGCAACAAAGGTCTCTAACTTATGACCATACTCCTTAGAATCCAAAACAATTTCAGATCCATTCGCCAGTGTTATCCTCCAAACGCCGTCTAACTGATGCCTCAAAGACGAGATCGTAAACCCAATAGAACTTAATGTTTCTTGAAAAAGAGCCAACGCACTTAATATCTTTTTTGCATCCTCTCGTTCACCTTCCAATAAGATCAACTGGTCAAACCCAGTACGCTCTTTTGGAAAAAAAACAACTCCCACTTGATTAATTAAACCGGCACCTCCCCAACGAGCCACGGGAACTTGCTCCTCAACCTCAACATAAAGCCGATTGGGCCAGTGTCGCTTTACCACCGCCTGACTCACCCACTCTAGGCGAACCAACTCTGACTGAATCACGTCCAACTCCACCTGCCAAAAAGAGGCACCAAAGTAATGGCTTAAAACCTGATCCACCTCTTCTGCTTGAAGAAAATGTAAGTCGCCGGCTAATTCATAGTGTTCAATCGGTTTAAAAAGCGGAGAGGCTTTATCACTAAACAACCAAGAGATGCCCCATGCACTTAAGAAAATAACAACCAAAATAACCAAGCTACGCCGTTTAATCACTTACCCTCCAAAAAACATAAGGTGAATTAACGAACCAAACGACAAGAACACTCGAACATTCATCATGCCTCTTTAGTCGATAATAAAACGTCAACCACTAACTGCTCAAAAGAATATCCAGCCGCTTGTGCTGCCATAGGAACCAGGCTGTGATCCGTCATACCCGGTACTGTATTCAGCTCAATTAACCACGGGGTATTTTGATCATCTAACATAAAGTCCACTCGCCCCCAACCCACTGCACCAATTACACTAAAGGCTTGTAACACCAATGATTTAAGTTCGCTTTCAAATTCAGAGTCCAATCCACACGGACAAAGATATTGCGTATCATTCGAACAATACTTCGCATCAAAATCATAAAAATCATGCGATGTCTTTAATTCAATCAGCGGCAATGCATCCCCGTTCAAAACCGCTCCGGTATACTCTCGTCCTGTAATCCACTGTTCCACCAAAACGTCAGAGTCATACTTCTGTGCATACACCACCGCCTCTTCAAGCTGTGAAATATTCTCAACCTTACGCATTCCAATACTGGAACCTTCTCTTGATGGCTTTACAATTACGGGAAAAGGAATTGAAAAGCCCTCCATATCTAAAGGAGCCTGCTCAGAGACCCAAATAAATTTGGGAGTGTTCAACCCAGCCCCCAGCCAAAGCAACTTGGTTCTTAACTTATCCATCGCAATAGCAGAAGCCGCAACACCACTGCCAGTATAAGGAAGTTTTAGGTCATCTAAAATCGCCTGAACCACCCCATCCTCTCCCCAGCGACCATGCAACGCAATAAAAGCACGATCGTAGTGTTTTGCAACCTCAACCAAATCATGCAACGTATTCACATCTACAGCTGTTGTATCAATACCTTGATTTTTTAATGCTCGCGTAACGGCTTTGCCACTGTTTAAGGAGACCTCCCTTTCCGCAGCTGGCCCTCCCATTAATACTGCAACCTTACCAAAATTCATTTACTACCAACCCTCTTTTCAGTCGCCTTTCCACTGCTTGGCAACTTGACCAATATCACCGGCTCCCATGAGCAATAAAACATCATCATCTTGCAAAATTTCTTCCGTAATAACATTCAATTGCTCCAAGTCTTCTGCAAAAAAACCAACCCCACCCCGTACTCGTAATGCTTGCAACAGGGCTTTCGAATCAAAATTAGGTAAATGCGCCTCTCCGGCAGAATATACCTCCGTTAAAACAACTAAATCAGTCATAAGCAGCGCCTGAACAAACTCATCAAACAGATCTCGGGTTCGACTATAACGATGTGGCTGAAATACCAATACCAAACGCTGATTTGGAAACGCTTCTTTTGCCGTTTTAATCGTGGCTATTAGCTCTGTCGGATGGTGTCCATAATCATCCACCAACGTAACATTCGCATGGCCAATTTTACGATTAGGATACACTTCAAAACGTCGTCCAACCCCGCCAAACTCAAGCAAGGCTTGTTGAATCGCCTCAATAGAAACATCCAACTTTAATGCAATGGTTATCGCGGCCAAGGCATTTAATACATTATGATGGCCTGGGGTATTCAATATCACATCAAAACTTTGTTCACGCCCCACTAACACCTGAAAATTCATCTGAAGCCCACTGGCTTCAACATTAATGGCACGAACATCTGCCTCCTCCATAAAGCCATAGGTACTGAATTTTCGAGCCAGCCTAGGCAGCATTGCACGTACATTATCATCATCAATACACATAATCGCTTCACCATAAAAAGGCAAACGGTGAATAAACTCCACAAAGGTATTTTCTAAATTTTGATAATCCCCTTGGTAAGTTTCCATGTGGTCTTCATCAATATTGGTCACCACTGACATCATGGGCGAGAGATGCAAGAAAGAGGCATCCGATTCATCCGCTTCCGCCAATAAATAACGACTGGTACCCAGTCGTGCATTAGCTCCCACCTGATTAAGCTTTCCTCCAATGACAAACGTTGGATCCATTCCTCCTTGCGTTAAAATGGCCGCAGCAAGACTCGTCGTTGTCGTTTTTCCATGTGTACCTGCAATGGCAATACCAAATTGCATACGCATTAACTCAGCCAACATTTCTGCACGAGGTATCACAGGAACACGCGCTTCTTTCGCCCAACTTACCTCAGGATTTCCTTCTCCAATAGCCGTTGAAACCACTACCACATCAGTTTGCTTCACATGCAATGCCTCATGCCCTAGCTGAATCAACCCCCCTAAAGACTCTAACCGTGCAACCGTCTTATTATGTTTAAGATCAGAACCACTCACCGTATAACCAAGGTTTAAACACACCTCAGCAATCCCCGCCATTCCAACACCACCGATGCCTACAAAATGTATTTGCTTTACCTGATCTTTCATAACCGCTGCAACTTCTATCCCATTAAACTGACTCTATGCGCCATATAATACAATGCTTTTACAAATGAGACGAATAACTCTGTAAAAAAAACATACTTTTCGCTCCCTAAAAACTTGACTTAAGTATAGGTAAAACCTACTATGAGCATGGTCTTTATTTACCACTCATTTAAACTATCTAAAAGAGATGTTTCTAAAAATGCGGAATGCTTATCAAAAAACCTTAACCATTGGGCTAAGAAGCACAATTATCCTGTCTTCTTTTCTACTGCCACAAATAGCTCACGCCACACCTTACGAAGAATTTACTCTTACTGGTGGAATCAGTAGCCCCTCTCTTAATGACAGCATTAATGGTAGTTTGAGCGGAACCTTTACAACCGACCTTGACTCGCCATCATTTAATGAGTCTTTCTCCCCCATCTTTTCATCCATCGAATACAACATAACAGACTGGGATATTACCTATACAAGCGTAAGCGGTGATGTCACTCATTTTATCTCTGATGGAATCGGGGCGGATAGTGCCTACCTTAAACTGCTTCCTGGCTATGACGGCCTTACACCAGGAAGTGATAGACTCAGCATTGCCTTTTTTGAAAACAATGCCGAAACAAAATTAGAACTCAACTTCAGTACAGATTACAACATTGAGACCTCTACAACTCTGACCGAGCTGTTAGAAGCCGACTCATGGGTTGGAACTGCTGACTCTCGCAGCACCAGCTCCATCACCTTCAACCAGGCAAGCTCTGTACAACACTTAACCACAGGTGCCTTTGTAATTGCTGAACCAATGGCAGAGGCGGTATCTCCAGTACCCGAACCATCTACTCTTGCACTACTAGGCTTAGGCAGCTTAATGATGTTTGGCGCTGCAAGACGTGCTAAAAAGAAACAACAACTGGTCACTAAGTAAGACTTAAACTCATATTAACGCCCAATAACCTGCTGTACTTGCTCAACAAACTGTTGTGGTGAAATACGGCTGGTTTTACGAATCCAGCGAATATCAACCCCTTTCTTTCTATTAAGCACTACAAATACCATTGGGTAACCAATCACCCCAAACTCTTTTGCTAAACCCGCCACATCTGCGCTAAGCTCAGGATTAATCTTAACCGCTAACACCTCATCATTTATAAAAGCTTTCACCTCCGACGAAGACAGTACTTCAGCCTTTAACACCTTACAACTGCCACACCAATCGGTATAAAAAAGCACCACAATTGGCTTACCTGTTTGTTGTTGCTGTTGCAATGCCTTTGCATAACCCGCTGCTTGACTCTCCCAGTCGTTCAAACTTACATCCTGAGACAGCTTTGCCAACCCAAATACAATAAAGGCCAACCCTAACAGTACAACCGCCAGAATGGATAACTTTTTCTTATTCATAATAATCTCACCATAACAATATTTTTGGAACTAAACAGTTAACGTCATAATAACCAAAGAAAATAGAATTAGGTTAACTAGAAAAAAAAGAGAGGGGGGGGCAGGCGCAGAATACGCCTAAGAAGTGTTCACCGTCGATCAAACAAAATTTACAACAACATTGCCTTAGCTTCTTCAATTGCTGAAACCAAGCGGTCAATATCATCCAGATTATTATAGACACCAAATGAGGCACGTACCGTAGCTGGCACATTAAAATGCTGCATAACGGGCATCGCACAATGATGGCTCGCTCGAACAGCGACACCCTCTTGATCCATAAGTGTGGCCATATCATGTGGGTGAATGCCATCAATCACAAACGAGATGACCCCACCTTTCTGTTCCGCTTCGCCGATAATGCGTAAGCCATCAATTTGCTTCAACTGCTCGGTGGCATAACTCAATAATTCAGCTTCATAGGCCGCAATACGATCCAAGCCAATCTCATTTAAAAAATTCATAGCCGCCGCTAAGCCAATCGCACCCGCAATATGGGGTGTGCCCGCTTCAAACTTATACGGCAATACATTGTATTCGGTTTTCTCAAAGGTCACGGAGTAGATCATATCGCCCCCACCTTGATAAGGTGGCATTGCTTCCAGTAAAGCTTCTTTGGCATACAAAATACCAATGCCCGTAGGGCCATACATCTTATGCCCTGAAAGTGCATAAAAATCACAATTTAAATCTTGCACATCCACCGCCATATGCGGTGTGGCTTGCGCGCCATCGACTAAAACTTTTGCCCCCACAGAGTGTGCAATTTCGACCATCTCTTTAATTGGGTTAATCGAGCCTAATGCATTGGACATATGCGTCACCGCTAGCAATTTGGTTTTTTCAGACACCAAACCTTTTAGCGCGTTTAAGCACACTTCGCCTTTTTGATTGATTCTTAAAACGGTTAAGCGAATCCCCAACTGATCTCGTAATAACTGCCACGGTACGATATTGGAGTGGTGCTCCATCTCCGTCACAATGACTTCATCGTCCTCTTTTAAGTTGGCTCTTGCCCAACTTTGCGCCACCAAATTAATAGCCTCAGTTGTGCCACGAACAAACACCACTTCTTTGGTCGAACGCGCATTTAAAAACGTTCGTGCAGTTTCTCGTGCACCCTCATACAGCTCAGTCGCGCGTTCACTCAGGCCATACACACCGCGATGTACATTAGCATTTTGCAAACGATAATAGGTATCAATACTCTCAATCACACACAACGGTTTTTGGGACGTGGCACCGTTATCTAAATAGACCAGTGGTTGGCCATTTTCAATTTGATCTAAAATTGGAAATTGGGCTCGAATTTGAGCAAAGTCTAATTGCATATCTGACATTATCCTAAATCCTACTCCGTCGCTGTATCTGTTTTAAAATACGCACCCGACAACAAAGCTTCCGAAAATTCCTGAGCCACCCACTGTTGAATATCCTTTCGATCAATGGTCTCTACAGACTCCATCAAAAAGGCTTTGGTAATCATCTCAGTCGCCTTTGGCTTTGAAATGCCACGCGCTTGCAAATAAAAGATTTGATCTTGGTTAATCTGTCCCGTTGCACAACCGTGCGAACACTTTACATCGTCCGCATAAATTTCTAACTGAGGCTTACTGTTCATTTTGGCCGTATTGGAGAGCAATAAATTTTTATTATCCATCTGCCCATCAGTTTTTTGCGCTGCTCTTGCTACACCAATCATGCCATCAAAAACACCCACGGCTGAATCCGCTAACACAAACTTATGCAGTTGACGACTCGCACCCCACTCCTGCGTATGCTGAGTATTTGTACGGGAGTCTACCAGCTGTTTTTGATGCGCCAAACAGGCACTATTTTGGGAGTTTTCAATCCGCTCACCATTCATAAACAGATGATTTTGGTGGCGAGATAACTGGCTACCTAAGCCACCGTAAAAGGAATTAAAGTCACTTTGTTCAGACTGAAAAATAAACTGATTATGGAAGTAATAGCCCAAATCGGACTGTTGCTGTAATACCACCTGACGCACACGAGCAGATTCTGCAATATCCATCACCGTCACCACATTGGTACAAGCTTCCACACCCTCCTGCTCAGCTTCATTTAACAGCGTAACAAAGTGCTCAACCAAGGTCAGCTCGGCATTCTTTCCCACCATAACACGGTTACTTAACACACTGATTTGATTCAGTTTCGTTTGTATATTTAAAACAAAAACAGGCGTTTCAATGGCCATATTCTCAGCCACTTTCAACCCAAACCCTTCCGCCAATAAAGCATTATTTAACACGCCAAATGGCTCGGAATTCACCAAGTCTTCCTGTTCAAGCCATACTTCAACCTCACTTGAGCTTTGAACAGCCTCTCGCGTAAACTCAATACTTAACCCTTTTGGCAGTGCGGTACAATCGTCCGAAAGCGCCTTATCTAAGACACCATCCACAAAAATAAGTTTAATGGCCTGATAGGGGGGGAGAAAACTTTGAACTTCACGGATCGTTAAGCCATGTTGTTGAGGCGTTAGATGAGCGACCTCAAAACGGTTCTGAACAAACTGAACTAATTTGGTGTACTGCCACGCTTCATCACGCAAGGTTGGAAAGGCTTGCGTTAACAACAGTGCTTGCGCACGTGTACGACAAGCCACCACCTCTTCTTGAGCACTCTCTTTATTTAACTGCTCTGAGGCTTCAATATAGTGACTCACGGCTGCTTTCGCCATCGGAGAAATTTTTCGGGTATTCTTTTTTAACATCTTGTTCAAAAATTCCTTAACGCTCAAAACAATGCGAAGTGTTATGACTATTTACTTTGTTGAATAATCTCATCATACCCATGCTCTTCCAACTCGTGTACCAGCTCAAAGCCACCTGATTTTATAATTTTTCCATCGTATAAAACATGTACAAAATCAGGCTTAATGTAATCCAATAATCGTTGGTAATGCGTTACCACAATAAAACTACGCGATTCTGAACGCAATGCATTAATGCCATTGGCGACCAAACGCAGCGCATCAATATCCAATCCCGAATCGGTTTCATCTAAAATACACAATTTAGGCTGTAACAAAGCCATCTGGAAGATATCATTCCGTTTTTTCTCCCCCCCTGAAAAGCCTACGTTCACAGAGCGCTCCAGCAGATCAGGACGCATCTCCAACAACTCAATTTTGTCCTTTGCATATTCATCAAAATCAAACATGTCTAATGCAAGCAGTCCTTGCTCTTCACGCACCGCATTCACTGCTGTTTGCATAAACAGCTTATTACTCACCCCTGGAATTTCCACCGGGTATTGAAATGCTAAAAATAGCCCTTTACGTGCACGCTCTTCAGGACCTAACTCCAATAGATCCTGACCATCAAACATGACAGAACCGGCTGTTACCTCATAAGCATCCTTTCCTGCCAACACACTGGCTAAGGTACTTTTTCCCGCACCATTCGGCCCCATGATGGCATGAATCTCACCGGGCTTAATATCCAGATTAAGCCCTTTCAAAATTTGTTTTTCATCAATTTCAGCTTGAAGATTTTCAATTGTTAACAACATGGTTCACTACTTTTTTAAACGTTAAATGTCTTATAGACGATTAAGCTAGGGAGGTAAATCTTTACCCAACCGAGCCCTCTAAACTAATGGCCAATAACTCTTCGGCCTCTTGTGCAAACTCCAACGGCAACTCACTAAAGACCTCTTTGCAAAAGCCATTTACAATCATCGAAATCGCATTTTCCTCACTGATTCCACGTTGCTTACAATAAAACAGCTGGTCTTCTCCAATACGAGACGTAGTGGCTTCATGCTCCACCTGAGCCGTTGCGTTTTCGACTTCAATATACGGAAAGGTATGCGCACCACATTGATCTCCAATCAACATCGAATCACACTGGGTAAAGTTTCTCGCACCCTCTGCACTGGGTAAAATTTTAACCAGTCCACGGTAGGTATTGTCACTCTTTCCGGCCGAAAGCCCTTTGGCGATAATAGTGCTACGAGTATTTTTGCCGATGTGAATCATTTTAGTACCCGTATCCGCTTGCTGACGACGGTTAGTCAATGCTACAGAGTAAAATTCACCAATGGAGTTATCCCCTTTTAAAATACAACTCGGATACTTCCATGTAATGGCCGAACCTGTTTCCGCTTGTGTCCAAGAAAGTTTTGAATTTTTACCTTCACAAATCCCACGCTTGGTCACAAAATTTAAGATGCCACCCTTGCAGTCATCATCACCTGGGTACCAGTTCTGAACGGTCGAATACTTGACTTCGGCATCGTCCAATACAATCACTTCCACCACCGCAGCATGAAGTTGATAGGTATCTCTAACAGGGGCAGAGCAGCCTTCTAAATAACTCACATAACTGCCTTTATCGGCCACTAAAATGGTGCGCTCAAACTGCCCTGTTTTGGCTTCATTAATTCTAAAATAGGTTGACAGATCAATGGGACAATGTACGTTTTCAGGAATATAAACAAACGTACCATCAGAGGCCACAGCCGAATTAAGCGCTGCAAAAAAATTATCGTGATACGGTACAACTGTACCCATATATTTTTGCACCAGTTCGGGGTAGTCTTGTACCGCCTCTGAAAAAGAGCAAAAAATAATACCTAATTCGGCTAAATCTTCGCGTTTAGTCGTCGAGACTGAAATGGAATCAAAAATCGCATCAACAGCAATGTTTGCGTCATCGCCTGCAATCGGCACGCCCAACTCTGCAAACGCTTTGGCAACTTCTGGATCAATCTCTGCTTCTACACCATCCTCAGAACACGAACCACAGGTAGGAGCAGAATAATAGCTGTAATCTTGATAATCTAACGGCGTGTATTCCGCTTTTGCCCAATGAGGTTCATCTAGCGTTTGCCAATGTTTAAACGCTTTTAAACGAAAGTCCAACATCCAATCGGGTTCATTCTTTTTGGCAGAAATTGCACGCACCACGTCTTCATTCAGCCCTTTTTTAAAGGTTTCAACATGCGTAGAGGTGAAAAAACCCTCTTTATAATGCTGATTCTTATCCAGCAGATCATTAATCTCTTGATACTGCGTGTCAGAAGAACCTAATTCGCTGATGTTTTTTGCGTCAACCATTCACGTAATCGCCTACATTTTTATCTAAATTATGTCTAAACTTTAATATCCGACCATTTTAGTAGGATATTACCCAAAAGTCCATTAAAAGCCACTGAAAATGATGCACGAAGTTTCACACCTTTTCCGATAAAAAACAACAAGATACCATCAAAACCCCCGCTGGTACGCACTAATGCATATCAATTTTTCACCCAGGTAAAAGGCTCGCATTCACCAACTCTTCCAACCAAAAATACTCCAAATCAATCCCCACAATCACCAGCGTCCCCGCAACCTCTTCGGGTTTGGCTGCAAAGGTATCCCAACGGAGCATACTGCCTTCAGTCGCCACTAAGTTGACATACTCAAAGGTTTCAACAACCCCTACACCCTAACGATTTTCATGCCTAAGTTCTGTATTGAACTGTCCAAACCAAATAAAAGATGCTCTAATGAGAGTTTGCCCACCTTAAAAGAGAAGAATTGCAACGCCGATAGGGGGGGGGGAATTAATTCCCCCCCCTTCTTTGAAGTAAAACCACACCAAACTTGATTGATCTTGAGGAGGCTACTCTCTTCTTCAGTCAACCGAACATCAGTGGATTCAATCAGGCTCACCTCTTTAGCTAAGCTGGGTAACTGCGTTAAAGCCGCCTGAATCACCCGCGTTTTACCACTGCTGGGTAATCCCGTCACCACAATGCAACGCTTATTTAACGCCAGCTCAGTCATCTATTTTCCTTTACGCTCAGCCAAACACTCAACAAACGCATTAGCCATCTGTTTTAAAAAGGCATCGTACAATACATAATCGGTAATAGGCTGAGGGGTTCGCTGCAAAACAAACTGCCCCATTGGGTCCAACGACCCCACGCGTATCGGCAAACCAGAGATCACCGCCTGCAAGCGTTTTTCTGAAAACTGGGGTTCTTTAAAGACACAGCGAACCTTGCCCGCTTTAATTTGCTCTCGCAACTGATGAATCCGTTTTAAACTCGGGGGCAACTCAGGGTTTAACCGAATCGTTCCCACCCCCTTCAACTGATAATGATCTTCAAAATACTGAAAGGCATCGTGCAACACCAAAAACGGCTGACCCTTAACGGGGGCTAATAACTGCATCAGCTGTTGATCGGTGGCTCGTAACGTAGACAACCAACGCTGTTCACGCCGTTGAATCACGTGCGCTTGCTCCGGCAAAAGTGATTGCAACTGTTTGCTAACCGCTTGCACCATTAATATTACATTGGGCAACGACAACCAAATATGATTATCGGTTTCACTGTACCCATCATGATCATGCGAATGTCCGTCACCATGCGTATCACGATCGGCATTCTTTGTCCAAAGCCCCCCCTCTCTAACCGATAATCGAGTTAAATCAGGCAAAGCCATCATTTTGACATGCGGCTTTGTCATCGACTCAACTGGTTTCTCAATCCAAGCGTCCACGCCCCCGCCCACAAACAGCACCAAATCACTGTTTTGTAAGGTACGTAAATGGGAGGGACGTAACTGAAACCCATGCGGAGAGACGCCCGGCTTCAACAATACATTCAATTGATCGTCCTTGCCCAATAAAGGCGCTACCATGCCCGCCAAAGGTGGAATAGAGACCGTAACCGTCACGGCAAAAGCAGAGGATGCACTGCTTAGCAGGCCGCCAAATAAGCCACCTAAAGCCAACACACAAATCAGCCAAGTCCTAAGCATGCTCAAAAACAACCCACTTTTTCCAAAAAACCATCGTACCCCACCCCTTTATTTCCTAACTTTTACGCCTAAGCCTAAAATTCTCGCTAAAATACCCTAAACAGAATCCCTCATAGAGACTCAAATGGTCACAACACATCCCCTTATTGAAGCCACCAACATCAGCCAAACCTTTGACCAAAAAACTGTATTAAATCATGTTTCACTTCGCATTCACGCCAAAGAGATTGTGACCCTTATTGGCCCCAATGGAGCAGGAAAATCCACCCTGCTTAAAATACTGCTTGGCTTAATCCCACCCTCATCGGGGCATGTCAAAACTAAAAAAGGGCTCAAAATTGGCTTTATGCCACAAAAAATTCAAATTGATGCCACCCTGCCCATGTCGGTCGAACGCTTTTTAAAACTGGGATTCAAGCCCAATCAACAAAAAAGCAGCTCACTTAAAGCACAGCTCAAGAACCTATTTTTTACGGCGGCTTATGATAGCACAAGGCTAGAAAAAATCACCAAAGAACTCAACCTGTCCGCCCTACTAACTCAACCCATACAACAAGTATCAGGGGGAGAAATGCAACGCATCCTTCTCGCCAGAGCACTTATTCGAGAACCCGAATTGCTGGTACTCGACGAACCCGTGCAAGGTGTAGACCTAAAAGGGCAGGCCGAGCTCTATCAGTACATTAACCAAATTCGGCATCAATACGGCTGTGGCATCTTAATGGTCAGCCACGATCTGCATATCGTCATGCAACACACCGATCAAGTGCTCTGCCTAAACCAGCACATCTGCTGCTCAGGTCACCCTAAAAATGTCAGCGAATCCCCAGAGTATCAAACCCTATTTTCTGGCCTAAACAGTGCGCCTAAAGGGATTGCACTCTACGAGCACCACCACAACCACTCCACCTGCGAACACACGCACGGTCAAACCCAAATTTCTCCTCCCCCTAACAAGTCAGAGGCACGCTAATATGGCATGGTTTCCAGAATTTATGACCCTCGCCCTCATTGGCGGCCTTGGACTCGCCATCATCGCTGCACCATTAGGTGTATTTGTAGTATGGCAACGACAGTCCTATTTTGGCGCAACCCTCGCACACTCCGCCCTACTTGGCGTCAGCATTGGGCTATTTTTAGAAACCAACCTCACCCTAACCGTGGTCGTGGTCTCACTCCTCATTGCGTGGGCTATTTTTCAACTCAGCCACTACAAACAACTCTCATCCGATACCCTACTCGGTATCTTAGCCCACAGCAGCCTCGCCTTTGGCCTCATCATTATCAGCCTACAAGACAGCGTACAAATAGACCTCATGAGCTATCTTTTTGGTGATATTTTAAGCATCAACACCACCGACTTAAGCCTAATCGCCTTCATTGCCGTACTCATCTTTTTCTTTTACCGACGACACTGGCAAGACCTACTTAACATCACCCTTAACCCTGAGTTGGCACATGTAGAGGGAGTCGCTGTTAAAAAAGTACAACTGCAATTTATTCTCCTGCTCGCCCTAATGATCGCACTCTCCATGAAAATCGTTGGCGTACTGCTCGTCACCTCACTACTCATCATCCCCGCCGCTGCTGCAAGACGGCTCGCCAGCACCCCCGAAAAAATGCTCTGGATCAGCCTTATCCTCGCCATCCTATCCGTACTCATTGGCCTATGGCTCTCCTACATAGCCGACCTCCCCACCGGCCCCGCCATCGTCATGGTCGCCACCATGTTTTTTCTACTACTATTAAGTAAAAAAGCACCCTAAAGGCACCCATAAAAGGGTAGCGTCCCTATTAAGAATCAAAGAATCAGAGCCCAATCCAACCTTACTCTCCCACCTCAACCCAACCATCCAAATAACTAAAGTACAACACCCATTTTTGAGGACGATCTTCCAATTGAGAAAACAGCTCTCCGTAACGGGCGAGTTGGGGTTGGTATTGGGTTATTTGGTATTCGATGAACTGCTCTCGTATTATTTTCTCCCCCCCCTTATTGTCGGTTTTATGTTCGTCAAATACGCTGGTTTTGTAGTCAATAATCCAGCGAGTGCCGTCTGAATCGATAAAGGTTCGATCCACAATGTGGTGGCTTACTTCACCCTCTTCATTCACAGAGGTGAGCGGGTACTCTACAGCGGATTCGCCCAGCTGATGATCCAATGCCCAGCGCATATTAGTATTACCCAACGCATGATTAAGTGAGCGTAAAACCGACACGATGGCTTGTGAAAGTTCTGGTTCTTTAAGCCCTTGCTGTTCCAACCATTGTTGGTAAAACGGTTGGCGTTCTGCCAGTTTTTGTTTGATTTCTTGGGGCAATTCTGGCCAGTTTTGTATGCCCTCTTGCACCACCTGCTCTAACACGGCATGTACCAAGTTGCCTACGGAGGTGTTGAGTAAGGCATGTGAATCCAGCATATTTTTATCGGTAAAATTACTTTTATCTTTTTCAGTTCTTGATGAAGGATTGTTCTCTTTTTGGGTGCCATAGATTCGCTTTCGATCCACTGGCAAACGACTGACTTTTGGCCAATTTCCAGTCTCTTCTAAGCCCTCTAAACCTTCCGAATTTTCCAGCAAGCTCAACTGATTGTCTTGGCTAAAATCATACGAGGCAATCAAGTGATTAAAGTCATTTTCTACACACGGCCATAGGGTTTCCAGCAGGCTATTTATTGCAGGAGAGAAGGTTTTTTCAGAGTCTGCGCTCTCTTTTACGGTTATTTGCCCAAACAGGTGTAACTGCTGTTTGGCACGCGTGGCAGCAACGTAGAGCAGTCGCCCCTGTTCGTAAGTCTGTTTTTGGCTTTCAAAACGCTTTAACAGTTGGCTGAGCTTTGAGCTGTCTTGGCCTTTTTGAGTAAGCGGTGCAATCACTAAACGCTCTAATGATTGCGTGTCTATTTGCTCAATCTCATGCTCTAAAAAATCCCCCCCCTGTTCAGCTAGCATAAATTGAAACCAAGTAACCAATGCCGTATCATCACTACGCGGCTTGCGCCCCAAGCCTGGTAGTATCACCGTATCAAACTCCAAGCCTTTGGATTTGTGCATAGTCATCAACTCAATGCGCTGACTCTCTGGTGAACTGTCGGCACGGGCATAAAGGCTGTCCATTAACCCGCTGAGTTGCTCAAAGTCTAACGATTGGCCATCTAGTTCGGCTAATGTATGAAAAAATACGTCTACATTTTCAAGCGCCAATGCCTGTTCTACCGTTTGCGGACCGTCCAATTGCAACCATGTTTCGCGTACCAACACTGAAAAAGGCAAGCTGCCTAAACGGGACAACGCTTGTTGCAGGATAGGAAAAACCGGCATTAAGCGTTGCTGTCCCTCTTCGGACAAAACGTTCTCCGCTTCTAAACAGAGCGCAACCAATGACCACACCGCTTGCCTACGATCTTCGCCCATAATGGCATATAAATCATTGAGCGATAAGCCCACCAAAGGCGATCTTAATAGTGCAATCCATGCGGCACGGTCTGATAAGTGCAGTAAGGCGCGACTTAACGCCAGTGCATCTTGCACTTCTTGGCGTTCATTTAGGCTTTCAAGCTCCACCGCTCTAAAAGGCATTTGCTGCTGTTTAAGCAACCGCGCAATACCCGTTAAGCTGGAACGGGTACGCCCCAATACGGCAATGCGTTTGCCATCATCGTCACCATCAAGTTGAAAAGCCTTTAAACGCTGGGTGATCTGAGCCACCACGGCTTTGGCTTCATCCTCATGCGACTGATTGATCTCCCAGTGCGTAATGACAGCGGGTGTTGCAAAATTAGCCTCCTCCTCGGTATTTTGATGATAAGAGTGTGAGGCGCTGTAAGACACCGCGCCTTTTTCAATTTGATTCTCTGACGGAAACACTTTTTTGAAGTGCTCATTAACCCAATCGACTACCGATTGAGAGGAACGAAAGTTCACATGCAGTTGAATCGGATTAAGCCTCACTTGCCCAAGGTGACCCTGCCATGCGTTTAGAAAATTACCCACTTCGGCTTCTCGAAAACGGTAGATCGACTGCATGGGATCGCCCACAATAAACAGCGTACGCCCATCGTCCGCTTGCCAGCCTGCAACCAGTTTGCGAATCAGCGCATACTGTTCACTGCTGGTGTCTTGAAACTCATCCACCAAGAGATGCTGAATTTGATAATCGAGCTGTTGCGCTAAATCGGTTGGTTCTAATTCGTTGCCCAAGGCGTTGGTGGCGGCTTGAGCGGTTTCGATAAAATCAGCCTGCCCCATCGATTGAAACACCACTTTTAAATACGCGGCGGAGACTCTAAGCAAGCTTAAAATACTTTGCAAATCCTCCCATTGATCATCGCTGTATTTGGGATCGGGCAAGCCTCTTAAAACCACCAAGCTCTCAGCGACTTGTTGTGAGTATGCCGCCTCTTTTAAGCTTTGGAGGGCATTTAAAAACTGATCTTTATGCTCTTTGGCTTTGCCTTTTCCTGCAACAAACCCTTCGTTTTTGGTCACTCTTTTACGAATGCTCCCGTCTTTTGTTAACAGCCAATCGGCTAAGGTGCGCCACGCCTCCAAATCCTCTAATGAATCCCTTAACGGCCATGCACCACACAAACACTCAAGCTGGGGTTGATCGTTTTGCACGGCGTAATTGGCCTGCTCACACGCCTCTTCCAAGTAAGATCGAACATGGCTTAAATGCGCCACTTGTTGCGATAGCTCTTGCGACACAATGTGCTCCAACGCCTGCTCTAAATAATCCCGAGCCTCATCGCCCGTATAGGCCAACACCGAGCCCATCCACTGGTCACGCTTTTGCAACATAGTGACCAACAATGTTTGCGCACGGTTAAAATTACCATTCACCAAACGCAGTAACCGCGCTAAATCCGTCTCGAGTTCAGAGGTATTTAGAGTCAGATTCACCGCTTCTTGATAAGCAGGTTCGGCCTTTTTTAAAATCGCAGAAGGCGCACCCATTTTAGACAACAGTGGCATCTGCCCCACCAAATAACTGTTTAAGCCATCGATAGTTTTAATGCGCAAACGATTCGGGTTGTCGAGCAGATGCCAGCCATGATGTTTATCTTGCAGCAGCGCCCGTTGTGCCAACTGCCACGTATTAAAATTATTCACCCCCTCAGGCGGCTCTTTGATACGCACCCCCATCTTAAGCGCCCCCATAATCCGATCCCGCATCTCAGCCGCTGCTTTTTTGGTAAAGGTCATCGCTACAATCTGTTCCGGCTGAGCGACCTGTGACAGCAATGCCAAAAAGCGCTGAGTCAATAATGCGGTTTTACCCGATCCCGCAGGCGCTTGCACAATGTAAGATTCAAATGGATTGATTGCCTCAAAACGCGCGTCTCCATCCAATAAATTAGCGTCTTTTTGTACGCCCAATAACGAGGTTAAACAGGGGGGGGTAATTTTTTCAGACAAAGGAGAGTGTTCAGACATGGGGGAGGAAACCGATTAATGAAAAGTATCGGAAAATTATACAACAGTGAGCTGTGGCGGGCGGATTTATAAAGAAATGAGTTTACCTTTTTTATAACATAAAAAAAGGCGTTGATTTATACAAACCAACACCCTATTAAAAACCAACACAACGGGTAACGACTTAAGCGCCTCCTACTTTACGACGACGCGCCGCCATGAAGCCAACTAACCCTAAACCACCTAACATCAGAGCAATAGAACTAGGCTCTGGCACAGGAGAGATACTAAGATTATCGACCGACCAAGCACGCCATCCACTTGTGGCATTAAGCGTTACTCGGTCAATGTTTGACCAACTTAACGTTGACCAAGTTCCTAGACCATTATTAATCGTGTCAGTATAAGTATTTAAAGAGCTATTTATCAGCCCACCATTTAAATAGGAACTAATCGTTACATTAGATGTCTCACCGAATGAAACACCAAAGTCTAAATCTAAATTTACTGCAGAATCAAACATTAAATCTATTGTATGACCAATCGTGTTTACAGCTAATGATGATGGGCCATTCGTACCATCAATGTCAAAATTCCCTGGATCTCCTTGGAAAACCCCTCCAATTAAACCAAAATAATTGCCTCCTATTGTTAAACCATCCGCTGAATAATAATTTGTTGGCTGCCCTGTATAGCCTAAATCATCATAAGCATCTTCAAAGTCTATGACTGTGGCAGCGTTTGCAGAGCCCATAAAAACAAAAAGGCCAAGTGCTAAAAATCCAATTACTTTTTTCATTTTCTTCCCCTAAAATTACAATTTAATGACATACAAACTATTGATTGGTTAGAAGCTTGTCCTAGAATAAAAGTAATTTTTCGAGACGACTCTTATTTCTCCAAGCCCCTTTAGTTTACAAAAACCCCTATAAAAATGCAATAAACATGCATATTAACACCTAACCCCCCTGTAAAAAACCCTAGGAATAAAGCCACTTCATCTACAACAAAAAAAATAACGACTGACGGTACAAGACCTAAGGAAACCTCAAGGGTCAGTCATTGCACTCGATTGCAGCTTCACTTCAGGCAATCGTAAAGCCAGCTTACAGTGGGCGTATTGAAGATCGGTCTCTTTATCAAACACCATCGGGGCAAAGCCTTGTTGAATTTGTTGTGCCAGTTCTAATACTTGTATTTTTAAATGCTCTAAAAAGTGTATCCAAGTGGTTTCAAAAAATTCCCCCCCCTCTTTTTCAGCCAGCTTGGCAAATACGGTGATAGAACGGGATTTTGGCAAACCCCCCTCTTCAGACACGATGGCATTTAATTTAACGCCGTCATCGGAGTGTAAGATTCCGTAGCCAATGCCAGCGACATTGTCGTTTTCTGTATTTGAATCGGACATCGCGTGTAAATATACCGCTAATTGAGGTGCTTTATTGGGTGTTTTAAGCAGATCACTGACCTTAGCCAGCCCTGTTTTATAGTCTAAAATAATTTTCTCCCCCCCCCCTGTCTCGGACAAGGATTCACCTTCATACACTTTATCCACACGGTCAATCACCACTTTAAAATGGATGCCTGCCAGCTCAATATTGTGTTGTTTTTCGGTTTCTATCACGCTAAAACTGGGGCGTTGTTTTTCCATATCAAGCCAGTTAATACATAACTCAAACAGTCTGTTTTGTTCCTGTCTTAAATAGGGCGTATCAACCTTGGAAAATGCCTCTTCAAATGCCTGTTCAATATGAGTTTGCAAACGAGCCATTAAGGCTTCTTCATTCAAGCTCAACAACGCCACTTGGGTTTGAGTTTCTTGCCAAAATAGCTCTAATATTCGGTGGACTAAAATGCCTTGTTTATTGGTTTGCACCCCCTCTTCAACCGATTGCAGTCCGTATTTAGCGCCCAAGCGATACTCCATAAAGGCCATTAATGGACACTGACTTTGTGCCTTTAAAAATCCCGTACCACCAGGGGCAATGCTCTCTTCTTTCTGATGGATGGGAATTTCAGGTGCGTGGGCATCCAACACCCATTGTGGTGAATTTTCTCCACGCTGTTGAAACGATTGCAATGCCAACGATTGATACGGTTTGGCCGCATACGCTTGTAAATCCATTTTTTCAATTAAAGGACTGAGCAGTTGTTCGGCATCATTTTTATGCTGGGCGTAGCTCCAAACCATATCGGGCGCACTGCTTGCCAGTCGTTCGGTGACCTGCTGGGCGTAAGTTAACTCACGCTTGGCATCGCAACGCGGCGCACCCACCTCTCGCTGTAGCGCCATCGGTAAAAAGGGGTTGGGGTTGGCCGCTCTGGGCCATGCCTCATCGGTTAAGCCCATCACCCAAAGTGCATCAAATTCCTGCCCCCCCGCTTCCAGCACTCCCATAATCTGAATCGGTTGCAAACCTTTGCTTTGCGACTGGTGCAACTGTTCGCTCAAAAAGCCTTTAAAACGGGATAACCATGCCTGAATAGACTGTTTTCCACTGATTTCGGTTAAGCTTGCAAACTGGGTAAGCGCCTGTTCAAACGCCTGTTTTTGTTGGTATTCATCACTGCTTAACCCCCGTGCACTCACCCAACCTATACGCTGTAACAAGGCTCTACACTCGGTAACAAAGGCTGGTAGAGAGCAGGTCGAATAGTTATTTTCTTTGGCCTGAACCACCTCTTTTTGTAGCAACGATAACAACGCCTTAGGCAGGTTTTTAGCGGCCTTAGTCTCCAATAACGTTGGCCAACAAAAGCTGGCCCATTGTAGTTGACGAAACGCGGCATCAACTTGCTGTCTCTCTACCCAATCCCCGCTGGTGTACGCTGAGGTAAGCCATAAACTCCATGTTTGATAATCACACGATTTATTGGGCATTAAAAACAGTTGCATACTGAGCAGTGCATTTTGCACTAAGGCACACTCCGACAACGGAACCCCTAACGAGAGATTGTAAAAGGGTGGCTGGGTGCGTTGCGTTTGCAAAGGTTGTAACCCTTGTGCAAACAACTGTTCGTCTAACGTGTGAGTTAATACTGATTTATAGTCCGCTAAACTGGGCGAAACCACCCCTATTTTAACCTCAGATACTGGCTTGGTTTGAGACAGGGCTTGCCACTGCGCTACACACCATAGCGCAATCTGCTGCACTTCATCTTGTGCGTCTTGCGCATCGTATAAAAAAGCAGTTTGAGAGGGGGGAACGGTGGTGACAGGAACGGTTTTACACAATACGCCACGCGCTTCAACAATGCGTTGCCACTGCTGCATAAATGGCGGAACATCATCAAAACCATGCAGGATAAACTGTTGTGGCAATGCCCCTTTGTCCTGCGCCAGCCAGTCTAACATTTGCTGTTGTGCCAGTACTTCATCCTGCCAACCGTTACGCTCTAAGGTTTGCTGGTAACGGGTTTGGCACTGTTTAAACAGGTACGCTTCGTCGGATAAATAGGGTGAATCTAACCAAGACTCTGGTAACCACTCTTGAGAGAGCGCCCACGCTTGTTGCAACCATTTGGCAGTGCTGGCCACATTGAGCAGGGCAATCGACTGGTTAACACGAGGCGTTTCAGATTGAGGCTCAGTCAAAGATTCAACCATCGTTTCATCCGAGGGTTCAAATTTCTCCCCCCCCTGTTCTCGACTCTCCATCGTCTGTTGCAACACCTGCTCCCACAGCCAGAGCGATTCAAAACTATTTAACACCTTGGTGGGCAGCTCTTCTAACGGTAATTCGCCCCGAATCAAACACGTCTCCCGCCACTGTTGCCACCACTGCACCAAGGTCATCACCAACGGAGTTTCGGCCACCGAAGTGTGCTTGCTTTGAATGGCATGTGCTTTTAAAGTCGCACTTAAACGACTGTTGGCGGTAATATGAATTTGGTTTATCATTTTATTTACTCAAAAAGAAAGACAATAGAGGGTGGGGGGGGAATTTTATTTTTGTAAAAACGAAATCCACTGTTTACCATGTTGTTTTATATACGCCTTGGCTTCATTGGTTTTGGGATAATGCGCTTGCACTAATGCCCAAAAATCTCTGGAGTGATTAGGGTGAACCAAATGACACAGTTCATGCACCACCACATAATCAACCACCCAACTAGGCGCTTGTATTAAACGCCAGTTAAATTGCAATCGCCCATCGGAGTAGCAACTGCCCCAACGCGCTTTGTAGCCTTTAACGGTCACGGCTTGATACATTACCCCAATGCGTTGGGCATAGTGTTCTAGAACAGGGGAGAGATAATCCTGTAAAGCCTGTTTCATAAAAGACTCAATTACCAAACAGACTTGCCGCTCACTCTTTAAAGAACGGGCCTGAATCAACCGAATGGTACACTGTTTATTTTTAATATGAACCATAGGGGGGGGGGAAACTTCCTTCCCTTTTGGTTCAGCCAACTCATAAACCACCACTACCTCTTCGCCTAAAAAAGAGAACGATTCCCCTTTTTTACCTGAAAATTTAGGCAAAGATATTGCCTTTTGTAAACGTAATGTCAAACGGTTTAAACTTTGCTCTAACCACGTTTGATTCGATAACAACACCTTTTTAAGCCGTTTATTCGAGTACGTCTTAGGTACTAAAATCACCACCTCCCCTCCACGGTTGCGAGAGTGGCGAGATTCACGATGTTTTAACGCAATTGAGTTTTTTCGTACCGTACGCACAATGGGCAAAGTGTGTACGCCCACTTGATGGTGCGTTAAGGGTTGCGTATCGGTAAATAGATTTAACATTGTGTAAACGCTTAAATAACTTGGTTAGCTTTTGGTAAATTAGGTCGACTCATTGTAAATTAAATTTTAAACTCATTTATACTATTACACATTGATTCTATTAAGTGTACTTCAAACGATGCCCTCGCCTTTACCCCCCATAAAACACCATATAACGCTTGTGATTCAACAACAAGGTGCCCACGCATTAGAGCAACTACACAGCCATTTACACAGCCAGTATTCGGAGCTGAACATCAGCAAACAGGCTCTTAAGTACTACGCCCAACAAGGAGCCGTTTGGGTTACTAAAGCCCGCTTAAAAACGGAGGGAGGAGAAAATAATTCACACGCTAATCCTCGTAAACCCGAACGATTAAGACGACTTAAAAACAAACTCAATCATGGAGATCGACTGGACTTTTATTATGCCCCAGACCTCTTACACACTGAACCAACACCCCCTACTTTAATGGCTGATTTTGAGCAGTATTCGGTTTGGATCAAACCCCGAGGAATGTTATCTCAAGGCTCTAAATGGGCCGACCATACTGCTCTGTACCGTTGGATTGAGATGCATTATCTGCCCAATAACCAACCTCGCCAGTGCTGGATTGTACACCGTTTAGACCGTGCCACTTGTGGCTTAATGCTGATTGCACACAGTAAAAAAATGGCGACTCAATTGAGTCAACTGTTTGAACAAAAACAGATTAAGAAGTGTTATCAAGCCAATGTTTGGAGGGAGTTTCCTTCCACACCCCAAACATTTAGCACACCAGTGCAAGAGAAGCCAGCCATAAGCCATGTACAGTTATTAAAGAATTTCTCCCCCCCCTCTATTTCATCTCTTCAAGCGTCTAAACCTCAACTATCCCGTGTGAAAATTAGCATTGAGACGGGGCGAAAGCATCAAATACGCACACACTTATCACAAGCAGGTTATCCGATTGTGGGGGATCGCTTATACGGAAACCTTGAGCTAAACAGTAGCGTCCCTCAGCTCGACTTACAGCTCACCGCCGATCAGCTCGAATTTGTCTGCCCTATCAAGCAAGTAACACGTATCTTCTCTTTAACCGAAAAACAGCGCAACCTCTATCACCAAGAGCCATTTGATGAGCGTACGATATGATCAAAACCATTCAGTTTCCCGTAAAAGGAACTTTCTATTATGCTGCTGAGCTGGCGCTTGAAACACAATGCCTCACCCTAAACATGCCTTTAATATTAAAGCCTGAACCCGATAACCCTTACGACCCGCACGCCATTCAGGTTTACAGCCCTATTTACCCCCCCGCTGAAACCAACTCCAAAGCCAAGTTGCTCTTAGGTTATGTGCCACGCGCACTGGCCAAGCAACTCTCTCCATCAATCAAAGCGGGCATTCAATACCAGCCATCTGTCATCCACTTTGCACAAAAAGGCAAACAGATCGAAATTGATTGCCAACTTCAACTCCATTTGTCTTGGTTTCTCACCTTAAAAATTCAACTGATCTGTTTTTGGATCAAACAGCAACAAGTACTTAAAAAACTTAAAAACCGATTTAAAATCCAATAAGGGTTGTTACAATTCCTACTCAAAAGGAAGTCGCCTACCACAACCATTAAGAGAGCCAATATGTCTGAATCCAGCCCCCTAGCCCTTTGTGCCGAACAACTCAATCAATCTGATGACTATCAAGTGCTTGCTCGACTACAGCCTAAAACTGTCTTTAATGAGCCTACGCCAAACAATTGCCACCGTATTTGTATTATTGATACCGAAACCACGGGGTTGGATACTGAAAACTGTGAAATCATTGAGCTGGGCTATCAGGTGATTGAGTTTGATTCCTCGGGGCATTTTTACCGCGTATTGTGTGCCAAAAATTTCTTAAATGAGCCCGAAGGAGAGATCAGTGCCGAAGTGACTCGCGTAACGGGACTCACCTTAAACGATGTGCAAGGCCATCAAATCCCATGGGAAGAGGTGGAAGTGGACATCGCCCCCGTACAACTATGCGTGGCACACAATGCAGGGTTTGATCGTCCTATTTTAGAACGCTATCACGATCTGTTTATCAATAAAATTTGGGGCTGCTCTGTGGCTCAAATCGACTGGACAAACTTAGCCGATGTTGGCTCTAAAAGCCAAGAGTTTTTGTGCTGGAAAATTGGGCAATTTTTCTACTCCGCACACCGAGCATTGGATGATGTGCAAGCCCTCTGCCAACTGCTGTCGCTTCCTATTTCGGATTCTCAACAACCCGCTCTGAGCTTTTTACTGCATGCAGTACGTCAAAGTAAATCACTGCTGAAAGCCTCGGGTGCGCCGTTTGATATTAAAGACGACCTGCGTAGCCGAGGATATCGTTGGAATGTCTCCGAGCGTGTATGGCAAAAAGTGATGGAAGATGCCCTATTACAAGATGAACTGGCTTGGCTTATCGAGCACAATACCCCTAACCCTACTGTGGTTAAATTAAGTGCCACGGATAGCTTTTCGGTACGGGCAAAATAACTAAAAATCAAACAAGCCCATAAATAGGTAATATTACGGCTTGTTTTTTTAAAAACATTGGCATACTGAATTTCTTAAAACTTACACTGTACACCGTAATTTAGCTCGTTAAACACTCATTTTCTGGGCTGACAAAAGCCCTTTTATACGGGAATATATATGTTTTGTTCAGCAGAAAAAAAAGAAATCACTCTTTTAAAAGAGCAAGTAGAAGAACTTTTTGCCACACAAGAAGCCTTTAAAGCCTTTACCGCAGTCATAGTATTCTCACCCAATGGCAAAATACTGAGAGCCAATGACCACTTTCTAAACCTTGTGGGTTACGCTGAAAATGAAGTTGTAAACCAACATCACTCCATGTTTTTAACCGAAGAAGATAAAAATAGCCCGCAATATAAAACATTTTGGAAAGAGTTAGCCACGGCTCATGTACAGTCAGGAAGCTTTAAGCGCGTCAAAAAAGACGGATCTTTTTGTCATATTCATGCCACCTACTTTCCCGTTAGAAACCCTCAAGGGAACGTTATTAAAGTCGTTAAACTGGCCAGTGATATTACGGACGACATATTAAAAGAACAAGCTCAAAAAGCGGAACTCGATGCCATCAATAGAGTGCTTGGACGCATCGAGTTTGATCTCAATGGCATCATTCTAAGTGCCAATCAAAATTTCTTAGAAATTGTAGGCTATCAATTCAATGAAATTGTAGGCAAGCACCACTCTATGTTTACCACAGAAACGTATCGTAATTCTGCTGAATACAAAGCCTTTTGGCAGCGATTGGCAAAAGGTGAAATATTTAGTGGTCGCTTTGAACGTGTTGGAAAAGGAGGAGGCATTGCTTGGCTTGAAGGCAACTATAACCCCGTTTATGATGCCGATGGTAACCCAATTAGAGTAATTAAATTTGTTCGAGACATTACCCTGCAAGTTCACGATGAAAAAATACTGGAACTCAGTGCGGGTATTTTAAATGCCATGGCAAACGGTGACTTAACACAACGTATTGATATGGAGTGCCAAGGGGACTGGAATCGTTTAAAAAAAGCCGTTAATGAAGGAAATGAACAACTCAGTCAATCCTTTGGCAAACTCAGAACACAAGCCCACCAAATTGCCAGTAATGCTCAAAAAGTATCCCATTCCAATCAAGATTTATCACAACGTATTCAAAAACAAGCGGGGGATATTGAAGAGACATCAACCACCATGCAAGAGCTTAGTACTCAAATTAATGAATCAACCGAACACTCTAAACGCTCACAGGAGATTACCCAATCGGCCATGACATCAGTACAAGCTGGTGGAGTTTCAATGCAAGAGAGCATCGAAGCAATGGAGAGTATTCGAGAGGTCAGTGAGCAAATCACCAATATTGTCAGCCTCATCGATGGCATTGCCTTTCAAACAAACTTATTGGCGCTCAATGCGGCGGTAGAAGCGGCACGAGCAGGCGAACACGGACGTGGGTTTGCCGTCGTCGCAGGCGAAGTGCGTAATTTAGCTGGACGCTCTGCCGATGCCGCTAAAGAGATTGGAAAACTCATTAGCCAAACCACGGAGCGCGTCAAACTTGGTACCGAAAAAGTTCAAAATACCGCTAAACTATTAAAAGCCACTGAAAATCAAGTAAACGAAGTCAGTGCATTGGTCTCAGAAATAGCGCGTCAAACTCAAGAACAAGCCTTAAGCGTTCAACAAAGCTCAAGTTCGATTACTGAAATGGATCACTCATTACAGCAAAATGCGGCACAGGTTCAAGAAAACACCGCTCTTTCTGAACAGCTTTACTCTCTAGGCGAACAACTTAAAACCTTAGCCGACCACTATCAAACTCAAGAGTACCCCTGAAGAGATGACCACAAGTACACTATTAAGTCGTACTAAATAAGACAAGAGAGTAAGTAAACCTACTTGACTAAATTCCTTATTTATGTGAAGATGCAAGAAAATAACATCATTTTATTCTACTCTTTGCAAAAGGAATACCTTCATGAAAAATCTCTCATTATTACTTACCGCCATGTTTTTTAGCACGTCGGCACTGGCCATAGCTCCCATCACCCCCACTATTACTGGCTATAACGTTGAAAATGCTGCGCCTTCTGGAACAGGTGATTGGACACACAGTTATACTGGAAATATTATAGACATTGGTGGAGGGCTTGAAAACTATGACGATGGCACAGGAACCCTTGCTGATGGGGTTATTGGCAACAGTGTATTGACAACACAACTGTTTCGTAGAGATGACAACACCTCCATCACCGTTTTTTTAGATGATTACTATGCCTTAAACAGCGTCAGCTTGTTTGGTGGGCCTACAAACAACAAGATTCCAGGTCAGATTACAGAGGTAACCTTTAGTTTCCCAACCTTAGGCCTTAGCTTCACGGAAACAGGAATCCCTTTTGGAGACTTTAATAACGACTCCATCCGCATTAATGATTTATTTGAATTCGACTACCCAACACCTCTCGTGAACCAATTTACGATGTCAAATTTTGTAGGAAACTATTATGACCCTAGCTATGATGACAATTATTACAGCATCACCGAAATTCAAGTATCTGCGGTACCAGAACCATCCACCTATGCCCTCATGTTAGGCGGTTTAGGATTGGTTGGTTTTATGGCCATGAGACGTCGTCGCACGGCTTAATTAAGCTAAACAGATAAAAAAATACCATAGCCCTTAAAAGCGTCTTTTGACGCTTTTTTTATGCCTGTTTTTCAAAATCCCTTTATACTACCTGCCATTATTACCCTATGGAAGTTGAAC
>WFQP01000038.1 GCA_015487015.1 Thiomicrorhabdus sp. | reverse complement strand
GTCAAAACCGTTTTATGGCGACCCGTGTTGGTCCCCTCGCAACGATAAATTGTGAACCCCGTCAGGCCTGGAAGGGAGCAGCGGCAGCAGTGGATTCGTGTGCCGGGGTGTGGCTGGTGCGGGTTGCCACCCTAATTCTCAGCGGCGAGATACCGTTTCCCCCGTAGTGTTAAACACCCGATGCGCACGGCACAATTTTGCTCCTCCATCGACCCGAACCAACCACTTGAGCGATATCAATGACATCAATTCACCCGGTATCGGCTTGACACGCTCGGGCCAGAGCCGTCAGGCCAAGCCGTCAGGCTAAGCCGTGTAGGGTGGAACAAGCGTAGCGGTTCCACCAAACGGGAAAGGACATATTCAAGTTCGATTAGCTATCGACGTCCACCTTGTCTTCAACGCAGCGTTATCACTTGCTGATGTGAAACAACGTCACACTATGCTTTGCAAGTTAGTCGGACAATAAAGCCACAGGCAAAAAGCAAGGCCTGGCCCTACTGGCTTCCTGAAACATAAGTATAAACCTTAAAAGCATAATGCTTGCTAATCGTTGATTAGCCCTTCAAGCGTCGTTTTCAGCGTTCCTGCTAATTCGATATTAAAATTATGGGACAATATGTTTTTTTCAGAAAATTGATTGCTAGGAATTTTGTTTTTAAGTTGATTAAATAAATATTTTCCTTTGAAGCCTCTCAAAGGTCTGTTTTTGAAACTGTTCCAAACCTCATCATTTTTAGGGCTGCCTCCTGTCGCATATAGTTCTTGATTATGAGCTTGGCGTTGACTATTAAATTGATCCCTCACCGGATTGGCGTTCTGTTGAAAAATCTCTTCGAGATATTGCTGACTTTCCTCCTGTTTACAGCGAATTAAATCACAAATAAATTCAGGAGAGCAAAAATATGATTCTATATCGGATAGCTCGGTAATCCAAAGAATAACTCCATCAGCTGCGTATTCTTGGGTAAGCTGGAGTACCTCATCATCAGTCAAAGAATCTCGATCTCGATGAATAACCAAGTTGTATTTCCCCCCTAAGGCGGCATGTAGCTCTTCAGCTTGATCTAACTTTAGTGAACTTTTATATCCCCGACCAGGATGGAAACTCACAAATTTATCTATCTCTGACCATTGAGAAACAAGTTTTTTTATTAAAGAAATATTTCTATCTTCAGATACAAAAATGATTCTTTTACCAAAGGCACCCCAGCCTAGTGCAAGCTCCGTAGCTTCACGGTTACTATTATTAAGCATCCCATTTTCCAGCCAATAAACATTTGCGTCCATTGGGGCACCCCTAACAATAAAGGGGGAATGTGTAGTTAAAATAATTTTTACACTCATCTCAATTGCGATGGTAGAAAGAGTAGGCGCAAGTTTTTCTTGAACATTTGGGTGCAAGTGAATATCAGGCTCATCAATAAGCAATATTGTTGGCTTGAACAAAAGCACATAACAAAAAATTTGAATAAGCTGAATATAACCAGCGCCAAGTAACTCTAATGGATGTACTTTACCTTGCACAGTAACCTCAGCATTAATGATCAAGTCCTTATCTTCTTCAAATGCTAAGTTAAATGAAACATCTCCCATCAACGTACCGAGCCAACCCTCAACTTTTTTTAAGTCTTTCTGCGAAAGCAAATTCAATGCATTCCTTAGATAAACATTTGAATCACCAAAGGAACAAGCTTTCATGACCACTCTTTTCGACTGTTTGGCCTCCTTATTTGGAATACCGGATATACCCGGTATAAACCCGCTAAAATATGCATTATTGCCACGAAACATTGTTCGAACTTCTTCAGGGAGTTGCCCAGATACAGAAATACCCGCATTTCTAGCTGCCCTGGCCAGACAAACTGCTAAAACTTCGCCCCCATCATTGCCTTCAAAGAAAAATGTTATTTTTGAGCTAGGAGATTTTTTATTATTGCCCCAATTCTCATTATGGCCGAGCCTGGAGTATTCATCTGATGGCAAGTAATCCAAATCTTGCACTGCCACTGTAGATGTGCCTTCAAGACGAATACGGTCAGCTTGTCGAAGAAGACATGAAGCAAGATGCGTAGCTTGCAAAACAGATGATTTCCCACTTCCATTTGCACCTACCAAAATATTCAAATTAACAATGGGGATTTCAATATTTTCTATT
Organism: Thiomicrorhabdus sp.; assembly: GCA_015487015.1. Taxonomy (GTDB): domain Bacteria; phylum Pseudomonadota; class Gammaproteobacteria; order Thiomicrospirales; family Thiomicrospiraceae; genus Thiomicrorhabdus. Next base: position 1,056 of record WFQP01000038.1, on the reverse strand, counting down.
TTTTTAAATTTTTCGATTTTTATTTTTGATAATTTCATGTATTAATTCCCATATCATTACGCATATATTAACGTCCGCTTCGGGTCGATTCCAGCCGTCACTAAAAACTTTACATCTAGCCGACCGGCTTACTATCCCTCCCCCAAGCCTCCGCTTCCTCTCTCCCATAAACTCCCATCATTTCTTAGGCAAGCCGCCTTCCATATATCTCAACAAAGATAAAACATCCAGAACACAGGAATCATGCTTCTTCTGAGTCACGCTACAGGGCTCTTCATAAAACTGATACGGGCCTGCCAATCAGGCCAACCGGACATTCAATTACCAAGCAAAAGAAAGTCTCTCTCCATTGCATTACCAACATCAGAGGTATCAATTAGCTGTTTGAGTGATGCTCTTGTCAGTAAGTGCCTCCCCAGCACATTCTATCCGGCATTGTTCTAATAAATCCGCATCACACACAAGTATACGCTACCATCCCTGCCGGTACGAAAACCACGTCAGGGAGTTAAATAGCTCGCATCGCCGCTAAAGCAGGCAACGTCAATCAATCGACATACGTTTTTTTGGTTATTAAAACAACAATCGGAAGTAGGAATTCTAAATCAACAACCCGAGTGATTGCTCCCTTCTTGCGGTATTATTTTTCAATCTCAGTGACAACAATCCCGCTATCAACACAAACCCTGCTGACCACTTCAAGCAATACACCAACCTTGGGTACAACTTAACCAACCAGTGAGCACGATTAAGTTGATGGTAAATACCAAAATCAAGTGTTCGGCGAATACGAGCCTAATCAGACGACTGCATGGGTGCAGGAGGTACAAGTTTATAGACAAGTGAAGGTAGAATAATACGGGAGCAATTGTCGAGAGCGACTCAGGAACCAAAGCCATGCGCCACTTGGGTAAGTTATCAATTTCTATTCCTGATCGGATAGTTGGTTTTTTCTCCCCCGTTTGGTGGAACCGCTGCGCTTGTTCCACCCTTGTATGATTAAACTCAGTACTCAATGAGGTTATTTAAGAGTACGATAACGATGTATCCGGGAAG
>WFQP01000037.1 GCA_015487015.1 Thiomicrorhabdus sp. | reverse complement strand
TTATTTTGAACGCTATTCTGAAATCATGCCCAAATAAAAATAAAAGCAGCAGGTATAAAGCCAACCAATCCTAGTCCTCCTAACATTAAAGCGTACAAATAAGGTACCTAAAATACACATCTTTACAAGGTTAAAACGCTTGTTATACCTCCACCCTATAACACCGTATAATAGTGCCATGATAAAAAGACCTCTCAAAAATCCCCCCCCCTCTTGGCTCCAAAAAAAATGGTTAAAAAATAGCCTAACCGTACTGATTTTTTTAGGAATTTTCTTAGTCTTGCGCACCTTTATGCAGGGTGATGTGATACAGGGAAAAGCCCCAGTATTGCAAGTACAAACCATTACGGGTAACACCTTAGACTTGCAAGCCTTAACCCAACAAGGCCAACCCGTGCTGGTTCATATTTGGGCGACGTGGTGTCCTATTTGTGACTTAACCAAAAGCGGAGTGGAATCCGTTGCTAATGACTATGCGGTGATTAATATTGCCACACAATCGGGCAGTGATACCGAGCTGCTGGCCTTTGCTAAAGCCAATGAAATGAACCCCGAGATCATCGTGAATGATTTTGACGGACAATGGATGCAGGTATTTGGCGCAAAAGCCGTACCCGCCAGCTTTATTATTGCACCCAATGGAGACATTGTCTTTGTTGAGGTCGGCTTTACCACCGCTTGGGGACTGCGTTTACGTTTGTGGTGGACACAATGGTAACGGTGATTCATCAACAACACGATGCTTTTGGTGTATTAAAAGTGGTAGATACCCCCAAGATGCGCAGTCTTTTTTTTGATACCTCTGTAGAACAAAGCCGCCTCTATTTTGAAGCACCGATGCGCCTGCCTTTTGAGTATCAACAAGTGATTGAAACCCAACTGCTTAACCACCATCAAACCCACCCCGTACAACGTATTTTAATGCTTGGCATGGGAGGCGGTTCCATCGCCAAACAACTCAATACGCTCTTACCTAACGCCAGCATTCACATTGTAGAACTTCGTCAGGCGGTAATTGATATCGCCTATGAGTACTTTCAACTGCCCAACGTACCTGAAATTGAAGCGATACAGGAGGATGCGTTGGTGTTTATTAAAGAGGCTCTTTCAACCTACGATGTAATTATTGTGGATATTTTTAATGACGACGGCCTGCCCGAAGCATTTAGTACAACGGAGTTTCAAACCAATTTATTAAATAATTTATCCCCAAAAGGGCTCATTTTATTTAATCTTTGGGAGAACCAAGCGGCCACCGCACAAACTCAAACCCAATGGGTGCTGCAATACTGGCAGTCACACGCTGTTTCTCAATCTAATATTGTAAAAAACTATCCTATTCCATCCACTGAGAATATAATCCTCCACATTCAAAAAAACTAACGAGACTCTAATCCAATGGCTTTACTTTTCTTACGCGACATCTCTCTCAGCTTTGGTTCAGCTCCGCTATTTAATAAAGCCTCGTTGCAAATCGAACCCAATGAACGGGTGTGCTTGGTCGGCCGAAATGGTGAGGGAAAATCCACCCTGCTTAAAGTCATTGAGGGAGAGCTTCAAGCTGATTCTGGTACGCGCATTGTGCAAGATGGCGTGACCATTGCCAAACTGCAACAAGAAGTACCACACGATATGGAAGGCTCGGTCTTTCACGTGATTGCACTCGGTTTAGGCAATACGGGGCATTTAATTGAGCAATTTCATGCGTTAAGCCTGCAAATGGAGCAAAACTATAGCGATGAACTGTTGGAAGAGTTTACACAGGTACAGCAACAGATAGATGCTCAAAATGGTTGGGAACTGCAACAAAAAGTTGACACCATTATCTCCAAACTAGAACTGCAGGCCGATGCCGAGTTTTCAAGCTTATCGGGTGGAATGAAACGCCGTGTACTCCTCGCTAAAGCGTTAGTGCAAGAGCCTGATATTCTGTTATTAGACGAGCCGACCAACCATTTGGACATTCCCTCCATTCAGTGGCTAGAAGGGTTTTTAAAAAATATTCGTTGCACACTGGTATTCATTACGCACGACAGAGCCTTTTTACAATCGCTTGCCACTCGAATCATTGAACTGGATCGTGGCGCACTGGCCAACTGGCAGTGTGACTACCACACCTATCTTGAACGAAAAGCCGCTGCATTGGATGCCGAAGCCAAACAAAATGCTCTATTTGATAAAAAGCTCGCCCAAGAAGAAGTGTGGATTCGACAAGGCATTAAAGCACGCCGTACCCGTAATGAAGGTCGAGTACGTGCCTTAGAAAAACTCCGTTCAGAGCACAGCGCTCGCCGAAGCCAACAAGGCAAAGCCAACTTACAACTCAATCGTTCAGACCACTCTGGTAAACAAGTGGTGGAGCTTGAAAACGTCACCTTTGCTTGGCCAACCAAACCCATTATTCAAAACTTTAGTGGCTTAATTATGCGTGGCGATAAAGTCGGTATTATTGGGGAGAATGGCTGTGGTAAATCGACCTTAATTAGTTTATTACTTGGTAAACTCAGCCCAACATCGGGCGAAATTACGATGGGCACCAATTTACAAATCGCTTACTTTGACCAACATCGTGCTCAGTTAGATGAAAACAAAGCCGTGGCCGAAAGCATTATTGAAGGCAGTGATTACGTTGAGATCAACGGACAACGTAAACATATCATTGGTTATCTGGCCGATTTCTTGTTCTCAGCAGATCGTGCCCGTCAACCTGTTAAAGCCCTATCAGGGGGGGAGCGTAACCGTTTGTTGCTCGCCCGAGTCTTTTCTAAACCCTCTAACCTACTGTTATTAGATGAGCCAACCAACGACTTAGACATTGAAACACTCGAACTGCTGGAAGAGCTGATTATGAACTACAAAGGTACTGTGCTGATTGTGAGCCATGACCGAGCCTTTTTAAATAACATCTGCACCAGCTCCATCGTGTTTGATGCGCCGGGTGTGGTAAATGAGTACATTGGTGGCTACGACGACTGGTTGCGTCAGCGTCCCGCTAAATATGCTCAGTTTCGCTCTGCTGCCACCTTAGAAACTGCTAAAGCAGTTAAGACAGAACATAAAGAATCTCAGCCTCAAAAAAAATCCTCCCCCCCCCCTACGACTAAAGCAACGGCAACGGCTCCTACTGCAACGGGATCTTCTAAAGTCAAACTCAGCTACAAAGACCAACGTGCCTATGATGCGTTGCCCGCAGAGATAGAAGCTATCGAAACTGAGCTGGAAGCACTTAACGATCAAATAAGCCATGTCGAGTTTTATCAAAATCCCAATGACGAAGTACAAGCTACCCTAAAAGCATTGGAAGAGAAAGAGACGGAATTGGAAGCGCTCTTTGAACGCTGGGAAATATTGGAAAGTAAGGTGATGGGTGAGTAATGAAAGCTATTTTTTTTAAAATAGTTTTAACATAGAAAATGAACTAAAATAACACGCATTCACTTTACGTTACGGGTACACATTTTCATGAGCTGTCAAAACAAACACACTTATTCTACTTTTTGCCGTTCTAAAAATAATGCTTTAAAAGAGCCTATGTTTTTTGGTCAAAATGTAAACGTGGCACGTTATGACCAACAAAAATACCCTATTTTTGAAAAGCTCATTGAGAAACAGCTCAGTTTTTTTTGGCGACCTGAAGAAATTGACTTATCCAGTGACCGCGGTGAATATGCTGATTTACCTGATAACGAACAACATATTTTTATCAGTAATCTAAAGTATCAAACCTTACTCGATTCCGTACAAGGTCGCTCTCCCAATGTAGCGTTACTGCCGTTAGTTTCCATTCCTGAGCTGGAAACATGGATTGAAACATGGTCGTTTTCAGAAACCATTCACAGCCGTTCGTACACCCATATTATTCGTAATATTGTGGCCGATCCTTCTGTCATTTTTGATGACATTGTCACCAATGAAGAGATTGCTAAACGTGCCGAAAGCGTTACCGTTTTTTACGACAAACTGATTGCACTCACCAACAAAATGTACGCTAAAAAAATCAATTTAGCCGAAGACCATGCGTTTCGTAAAAAGATCAAAACGGCACTGTTCTTAACCATTGTATCGGTCAATGTACTGGAGGCGATTCGCTTTTACGTCTCATTTGCGTGCAGCTTCTCATTTGCCGAACGCTCGCTAATGGAAGGCAATGCAAAGGTCATTAAACTCATTGCACGTGATGAAGCACTGCACCTTTCAGGCACCCAAAATATCATCAGCCTACTCACCAGTGGTGAAGATGACCCTGAAATGGCAGAAATTGCTCGCGAACAAGAGAAAGCGGTATACACCATTTTCAATGAAGCGGCCGAACAAGAAAAAGAGTGGGCAGACTATCTGTTTAAAGATGGGTCAATGATTGGGCTTAACGCCCAAATCTTAAAAGACTATGTGGAATACATTACCAATGTGCGTTTAAAGGCGATTAAATTAACCCCAATCTTTGAATCTCGCAGTAACCCCTTGCCTTGGATGAACCATTGGCTGGTCAGTGACAACGTACAAGTTGCACCACAAGAGTCTGAAATCAGCTCCTATTTGGTTGGGCAAGTGGACTCTAAAGTGGATAGCGATGATTTTAGTGAATTTTCGCTGTAACAACTCAGTTAGCCCCTTAAAAAGGGTTAACTGAGTTATTAATTTTGCACCCCCTCCTCTAAACAAATTTAACGGCCTTAAAGAATCGCATATGCGCTAAAGCGACTTGTTTTCGACCTTTACCCATAATGGCAACAATACCGCCTTTTACGGGCAGCAGTTCACCTTGATAACCGCTCGCTTCAAACGCCTCCATAGCGGCCAGTTGCTGTCCTGGCATAACAATAATGGTGACAGGCCCCTCTGCTTCTTGCAATACAATATGTAGCCCTTTTTGCCCATTAATCACACACTCTCCAACATAACTCATGTGTTCAACAGGGTGTTCAAGAGAAGCTCCCACTGTTAAAAATAATTTTTGCAACGCTTGCTCACTTTTAGGTGATTTACTAAGCGTCATAAACTCAGGTTCATCTTCCATGTGATGCACCACATGCGCAATCACATCGGTGGCTTTCAGAGGAAAAAGATGCGCACGCTCCTGCCATACTCCTAGCCCAACCAATACGACTAAGAAACTGGCCGCAATACCACTCCAAAGTGTCCAAGGCTTGGATTGAGTAGAGTACTCCTTAAGGGGGGGGGAAGCTTTCTCTTCATGCAATTGTTTCAATAAAATACGAGCTTCCAACCCTTCTGGCACCTCAACTCTTAAAGATTTTTCAATCTGTTGATCCAGCTCTCGTGCTTTTTGCACCATCAGTTTAAGCTCTGGATGCTGTGTTAAATACGCTTGCATCTCTTGGGTTAACTGAAAGGGCGATGATTGTAACTGCTTTTTAAACTGTAAATCATTCATCGAATCGCCCTCCTGATTTGTGCGTTATTCTAGTTGGGGTATGAGAGTAGCGACTCTCTTTGGTTAACATTTTCTTTAATTTTTGACGCGCTCGAAACAAACGTGTATTAACCGTCGCCAATTTTAAACTCAACTGAGAGGCGATCTCTTCTCCACTCAATCCCCAAATTATTTGTAATATCATTGGCTCTCGGTAGTCATTGGGTAGCTTCATAATGGATTGTTGTAACTCTGATTTTTCTAATAACTGAGAGGGCTCATTACACTCCTCTTCTGCGACCAAGCCTTCATCCAACTCCAATAACAGCGGTTGATACTTTTCATACATACGGGCATTTTCTCGGCGTAAAATGGTAATTAACCATGCCTTGGCGGCTTTTTCATCTTTAAGTCGGTCAATGGCTTTCCAAGCGCGTGCAAAGGTCTCTTGCACCAAGTCTTCTGCCACCGTTGGTTGCTTGCATAACCAGTAAGCATAACGATACAAATCTTTTGCATACGCAGAGACCAATTTTTCAAAAAAAATATGTTTATTTTGCATGGCTCGATTTCTTTAATAGCTTTATCTTAAGACCCGCTCACCCCTAAAAACTTTCATCGGTTACAACAAAAGCCTTGGAGAAACATTGGGTCGTCCCGTTTTTGAGTCGCACTCAACCTGCACCTGCATCTCTAACGCCTCCGTTAATATAGACTGGGTTAATACTTGGTTCACATCACCGTCGGCAAAGACTGTGCCTGATTTTAACATCAAGCAACGATCTGCCAACTGAGCCGCAAAACTGACATCATGCAACACCATAATAATGCCCAATCCTTGGCTTGCCCACTGTTTAAAATAGCGCGCTAAGGATTGCTGATGTTTAATGTCCAACCCAGCTGTCCACTCATCTAACAACAACCACTTGCCACAAAAATCTTCCCCCCCCTCCTTTGCAGGACTGTTTGGCCAAATTTGTGCCAACACACGTGCCAGTTGTGCACGTTTTTGCTCTCCCCCCGAGAGGGTTAAGTAGTCTCGGTGACGCAAAGGGATCAAATCACAAACGGTTAAGACGGCTTCAACTACAAGACTCGCCTCAGTACAGGGGCGTTGAACCACCTCTTCGCCTAATTGCACCAGTGCTTCAACGGTAAATGAAAACGCCAGCTCATTCGACTGAGACAATACCGCTCGTTGACAGGCTAGTTCAGCGTATGAAAAATGCTCCAATGAACGGTTATCCCAATGTACCTCTCCTTTAGAGGGTGACATTTCATGGCTTAAACATTTTAATAACGTCGATTTACCCGCACCATTTTGACCCAAAATTGTATAGATATTTCCGGCCTTAAATTCACATGAAATATGACTCAATAAGGTGGTATTGGCTATCCGAACTTCGAGATTTGTGACTTGAATCGTAGAAAGAAGCGTCATCGCTTTAAAGCCTTTTTCTTTGAACGCTTGAAATACGAAGCTGTCGTTTGGTCATTAATAACATTAAGAAAAAAGGCCCGCCTAATAATGCCATTAATAACCCAATTGGCAGTTCCGAAGGGTACAATAGTTGACGCGCTAACAGATCTGCCAGCACCAATAAAATGGCTCCGCCTAAGGCACTCAGTGGTAGCACTAAACGGTGATCCGCGCCCACCCACAGTCGAATCATATGCGGTACAACTAAACCAACAAATCCGATAACCCCCACCATAGAGACTGACACCCCAACAATCAACGCACTTAAGCCCATTACTTGCCATTTAAACCATTTTGGGTCATAGCCCATCTGCAAGCTGACGTGTTCTCCTAATAAAAAAGCATTCATGGATTTAACCAGTCGCCATAATCCCAAAGTTGCCAACAACACAAATACCGACACCATTCCAACAGAAAACCACGATAAATTCGCTAAAGAGCCCATCATCCAAAACAGTGCTGAGCGCAATTGTGTATCATCTGAGAAGGTAATGAGTAGTTGAGTCAGGGCACCAAAAATTGCATTAAATGCAACCCCTGCTAATAGCATTAAAGCGACATCAGTATGCCCTTGCCGTGTTGCAATCACGTACAACATAGCCGTACTGAAACTAGCTAATAAAAAGGCCGCCACGCTAATTTGCCAAACAGTCACCTCTTGCCATAATGCCCCCCCTAATACAATCACAAATACGGCACCAAATGCGGCACTGCTGGATACACCAATCAATCCTGGTTCAGCCAGCGGATTACGAAATAACGCCTGCAATGCCACTCCTGAAATAGCCAACCCCGCACCAATCACCGCAGCCAATAATACTCTAGGCAGACGAATCTCCCATAGAATAAACCACTGCTGTTCAGTCAGTCTACTTATGACATCTGTTGGATAAAAAGAGAAACCACCTATCATTAAACTGATACTCATCACTAATATTAGGAGTAACACCAGTAGCAAAATAGGTTTAGACGAACGGGGGGGGAATAAACTCATTGATTAGCCTCAAGCCACTTCATTAAAGTTGCGATAAAGGCACCATTCCAGATAACAATCAACCAAATTAAATACAACCACAGTAAAAATAACGGAATGGCTGCAAAGGCACCGTACACCAAATCGTAGGTTGGAAACCATTTTACATACAGGGCAAACCCATATTTGAGCAACTCTAATTGAAACATGGCAAAAAAACCGCCTAATAAAGCGATATTAAATGGAATGTAACAAGCGGGCACAAACTTAAACAGAAAGGTAAACCCCAACCAACTTAACAGCATTGGCAAAATAGCCATGCCTAATGTAGCCTGTTTAAGCCATGGCATGGTCTCAACTAAGAACGGTAAAGCCAATAAATAGGAACTTAAGACCAAGCTTAACCCCAATAATAACGGCCCTAAAATGCTAATACCTAAATAGTGCAATAGACTTACCCACCATTTACGAGCCGTTCGTTCAGGCCACATTGCATTGAGTTTTTCGTCTACCTTCCACAGGAGCAATAAGGAGGTAAGAAACATCACCAAAATACCTGGGCCTTTTAACTGCACCGCTTGCTGAGAAAATTGCAATAGATACGCTTCAATCATCGGCTGTGAAGCAGGCATCAAGTTATGTACCACTTGATCCATCACCAACTGTTCAAATGATTCAAAATAACTGGAAACCGAAAATAAGCTGAGCATCACCGCCAACATGGGCACAATCCCTACTAAGGAGGTGTACGCTAAAATAGCGACCGAATCGCTGCCCTGTTGTCGATTAAAGTGGCGTAATACAGAGAGCCAAAATACCCCTTGAATAAGGGGGGGGAAAATTTTAGTCAAACAGACCTCCGTGCCACGACACACAACGTATTAAAGCACTGGACGTAGAATGTTCAATGAAACCAGTTCCTTCAAGGTTTGTTCTGCAAACTCTTGTAACTGATCTTCAGGAAGATCATATCGTTTTGCGACCTCTTCAAATGCTACTCGCGCTGAAGGAGCGGACTCTAACGTTGTTAAAAATTGATACAATAAAGGGGCAAGTTCGATAAAATCAATTTTCTCTATTGGTTGACTATCCACCGCATCTCCCTCATCAAGCGTACGATAGATCAAAAGTGTCGATGCTTCTTCAGGTGCTTGTTTGGGTTGGTAGCTCGACGAAAGTCGGTGAACAGGCCAGTCATAGGCCAAAGGCCAAGCCACAGGCGAGATTTGATACGCTCGAGTCCATTGCAAGTCTTCATTAGAAATTTTTTCCCCCCCCTCAAAACCTGTCTCGGTAGAAATATTCAATACTAACTCTACCCATTCATAGTGTGCCAACTCTAATAAAAACGGAGGGTCCGTCTCTTTTGGCTCAAATTCACCCTCTAAAAAGAGTAAAAACTCTTCACCCAACTCATGAAACAGTGGCGTTTTTGCATCATGTTTTACCATGTATTCACGAATGATATCTTGCCAACGAGACTCACCTAAAATAGCAACCGTTACAGGAAAAATTTGGGTAAAAAAGGAGGCTAAATTATTAAAAAACAGTGATTGATAGGCTTCTAAACGCCGAGGTTCAATCGGGTGTTCACCCTCTGGGGCATAAGGGCTATTCTCTGGATCACGAATATGTGCAGCAAACTGCTCTTGCAGCTGTTGAAAATAAGGGGATTGAGATTTTAGCTCAGCGGACATTGTTTAAACTCCAAGTACGTTGGTAACCACGAATTTGCTCCACCTCTTGCATTAATTCATCAAGGGGCGGGATATTAAAATCACGTTCTAATAGTGTTGGGACAACACCATGATGTTGATAGGTTTGTTCAAGCAGTGACCAGACTTCATTTTTTACAGCTTGACCATGAGTATCAATTTTTAAATCATCGGCTTCATCAAAATGACCTGCCATATGCAAATACATAAGTCGCTCTGTAGGCATCGACTGGATATAGGCCAAGGCATCATAGCTATGATTAATGGCATTCACGTAGACATTGTTAACATCCAGTAATAGACCACAATCCACCTCTTCCAACACAGCCTTTACAAAAGCTGATTCGGTCATATCTTGGCAAGGCATTGCGTAAAAAGAGATATTTTCAATGCCTATTTTCATCTCCAACAGCTCTTGAACACGCGTAATACGCTTCGCCACATAGTGCACCGCTTCCTCTGTAAATGGAATGGGCATTAAATCATATAAATGACCGCTGTCACCACAATAGCTTAAGTGTTCGGTATAGGTTTGAATATTGTGCGTTTTAAAGAAATCTTTTAATGCTAAAATATAGGGTTCATCCAAAGGCCGAATGCCGCCTAAGTCAAGCGATAGGCCATGTGCCACAAAGGTAAAACGCTCCGTCAATGCTCGAAGCTGTCGGCCTTTTTGCCCACCAAAATTTAACCAGTTTTCAGGCACAACTTCCATAAAAGAGATGGTAAAGTTGGGATCATTGTAAATATCATCTAAAAAGTCCCTCCTTAACCCTAATCCAGCCCCTGAAACAGGGTAGTCGTGTTTTGATGGCATGTGGGATAAACCTCTATATTTTGACATAAAAAAACGCCTCTAAAAACCGTTATTAAGTTGGTTCAGAGGCGCTATAGTATTACGAATAAAAAAGACGTTAGCGTTAGTCCGTCATTCCGCCACATTTTCCTTCACCACACTTACCTTCCATGGATTTTGATTTTCCGCCACACTTACCTTCCATAGACTTTGATTTACCTCCGCACTTTCCTTCACCACACTTACCTTCCTTGTGCTTAGAGTGCGACTTACCTTCTCCATGTTCATGCTTATCATCAGAGTGCTTTGATTTACCGCCACACTTTCCTTCACCGCATTTACCTTCCATAGCAACTTGCGTATAACCAGACTCCATTTTCTTAAGTCCAAAAGGGTTTTCAGAAGCCGAAGCCACGCCTGTTACACCCACTAATGATGCGCCTGCTAATTTTAAAAAATCTCTACGTGTTGCCATAAATCACTCCAAATTAATAGTATAAAATTAAACCTTAAAAAAACATTACATCTAACTAAGACCGAACTCGATCTATTTTATTTCATTTATTTGAATAAATGCTTATTGTTTAACCATTTCTTGCGCTAGAGTCATCGTTTTAATCAACCTTAATGCTTCATCCAGCTCATAATCTTTATCCAGTAACGCTTTTAACTCATCCGCCTTCTCTTTCTCTTCATCCGTGACATCCTCTTTATTTTCTTTTGGCTTAGATTCGCCATGACCATTGGTCAAATGTCCGGTTAAATTTTTCTCTTTAATATTGCCAAACTTATTAGCCTCTAATTTTTCTAACTTAACCAAGGCGATTTCTACATCAGGCACAATACCTTCTGCCTGAATAGATCGTCCAGACGGTGTGTAATAGCGTGCGGTCGTAACCTTAATCGCAGCACCATTATTAAGCTGTAATAAGGTTTGAACGGACCCTTTACCAAAGCTAGTACGACCCGCAATAAGGGCACGTTTTTGATCTTGTAGTGCACCCGCTACAATTTCAGAAGCTGAAGCTGAACCTTCATTAATCAAAACCACAATAGGCTTACCTTGCATCAAATCACCCATTTCAGATTCAAAGCGCATTTGTGAATTTTTAATGCGTCCTTCCGTGTAAACAATTAATCCATCATTTAAAAATGCATCGGATACTTGAATTGCTGCTTGTAATACACCGCCAGGGTTGTTACGCAAATCCAAAACTAAGCCATTCAACTTAGAACCATGTTCCGTTTTAAGTGCTTTCATTGCTTTCTTAACATCACTGCCCGTTCTAATTTGGAACTGACTGATTCTTAAATAACCCACACCATCCTTCAACATGCGCTGTTTAACACTTTTAACTTTGATAATCGCCCGAACCACTTTAACCGTCAAAGGTGCATCCTCCCCTTTTCGGATAATGGTCAATTCCAGCTCTGTACCCGGCTTACCACGCATAATTTTAACGGCTTCACCCAATGTTTTTCCTTTCACAGGTTCATCCGCTAGTTTGATAATCAGATCACCCGCTTTAATACCTGCGGCCTGTGCGGGGGTATCATCAATAGGCGATATGACTTTTACAAAACCATCTTCCATGCCTACTTCCATCCCTAATCCACCAAACTGCCCTGTGGTATGCTCTTCCATCTCTTTATAGTCTTTAGGCGGAAGGTACGCGGAATGCGGATCTAAACTGGATAACATGCCACTGATCGCTCCCTCTAATAATTTTTTATCATCGACTTCATCTACATAATCATGAGATACTCGCTCAAAAACCTCAACAAACCCTCTTAACTCTTTTAAAGGCAAAGACAGTACTGTTGTATTTTGATCATTGACAATCACCTCTTCACGATCCGCCAAAACAGTGGTACCCACCACAGCCATACCACCCAATATCGCGCCTAAGCTAATCCATAAGATTTTTTTAATTCCCGTTGTCGTCACCAAACTCTCCAAATTAGGTATTAGTTACCATGAAAGTTAAAAGCCTATCATGGTAAAATTAGTAAAGCTATAAAAATTATATACATTATAAGTTTTAT
>WFQP01000036.1 GCA_015487015.1 Thiomicrorhabdus sp. | reverse complement strand
GCCAAAGAAGTTGAGCAATTAAAGTCGCAACAAAAAACGGTTGTGATTACAGGGGTGGAAACCGAAGAGAAGTTTGATCAGTATCAAGCATCGGGTGCCGATTACTATCAAGGGTTTTTCTTTGTCAATCCCGTGTTTTCGTCTAAAAAAGAGTTATCCAATAATAAACTAGCCGTTTTAAAACTCTTGGCAGAGGTGAACGACCCTGATATTAGTTTTGACCAACTTGCTGAGACCATTGGCGTAGATGTTGGTATGACCTATAAATTATTAGGAGCGATTAACCATCCCAAAAATAACATCCCTAAACGCGTTGAAACGCTAAAAGAGGCCGTTAACTACATGGGCTTAAAACGCCTTAAGTTTTGGGTTAATATGATGATGATGTCTTCAATGGAAGACGTTCCTGATGAGTTGTTAGTTGTGGCACTGGTTCGAGCCAAATTTTTAGAAGGCATGGCCGAAAAAATGGGCACACCCGAAGCCAAAGACACCTATTTTATGGCTGGCTTGTTTTCAACATTAAACTCCTTCCTTAAAATCCCAATGTCAGACGTCGTGGAACAACTGCCCTTACCAGACGAGGTAAAATCAGCACTGGTTGATCAATCAGGAGACATGGGTAGCGCGATTTGGGTCATTCGATCCTTAGAGCAAGGTAATACACGCCTAAGCATTCCAGGACGAGAACAGATTGATATGATGATTATTTCCAGTGTTTATATGGCCGCCAATGGCTGGGCTTATAAAACCATTGCAACCTTAAATAATTAGAGACCCTTTCATGTAAAGGTCTCAAAAAAAATAGAGGCAGAATAATAGGGGGGGGAGAAAAAAACCTCCCCTTTTTTTTGCAAAAAAATAGGTATAAAGGAGTTGATGCGATGAAATACGTTACCGTATGGGACCTTCCAACCCGAATTTTTCACTGGTCTTTGGTCTTCTTTTTTAGCTTCTCTTATCTGTCTGGCGATGAGTTTGAAGAGCTTCACAGTTACTCCGGTTATCCCTAATCCCCAGATAGAAAATCCGTTTATAGCGCAAGTCCTTGACGCGCCTAGCAAACTCAAAAAAGACGCATCACCAATAAGGTGACGTTGTCTTTTTTGAATTCACTATGCACATCAATTGCTTACACTCTAATTCGTATTTCTATCTGGGGATTAGGGAATATCATTATTGGCCTGTTGCTGTTTCGGGTTATTTGGGGCTTTATTGGCAGTCGCCACGCGCGTTTTAGTGATTTTATCTACCCCCGTCATGTCATTATTGAATACACTCAATCTTTACTTAAAGGCAATCCAAAGCACTATTATGGTCATAACCCACTGGGTGGTTTAATGGTTTTTGCTCTTTTGGGCGCGTTAGCTTTAACCACGCTCAGTGGTTTGCAAGCCTATGGCGCAGAAGGCAAAGGGCCATTTGCCAGTATTGAACTTCAAGTAGTTGCAACGGCAATGGCAGACGATGACCATGATGACGATAAAAAAGGCAAGGATGAGGAAGAGGGGGATGAGTTTTGGGAGGCGATTCATGAGTTCTTTTCAACCCTCACACTGATTTTGGTGCTACTGCATATTTCGGGCGTGATTATTAGCAGTAAGCTACATAAAGAGAATTTGGCCAAAGCGATGGTTTCAGGGCAAAAGCAAGTACCACCTGACGATTAAGCCATGTGACTATGCGCAGCGGGGATTAATGTCATCAATAGCCGCTCTGAGAATGAGAAATCGACTGTGAAAATGTGGTTACGTTTGCAACGGAAACACCACCGCATGATCCATTTCGAGTTTTACCCCTATTTTAGAGCCAATTTTATGGTTATGATGCGATTGGCTCATGCATAAAACTTGTTCACCATTATTGAGCTTTAGGGTAAACAAAAAGTGTGAGCCTCTAAAGACCCGATTAACCACTTCTAACTGCCAGTCGCTGTCGTCATTGTGAATGATGTCATCGGGTCTGACCAGTACGGAGACGGCTTCATTAGGGTTAAAGCAGTTGCATACATTGGCGTTTAAAATTCCCAGCTCGGTATGTACTTGAGAGCAACTGTATACCGTTCCTTTAATTAACACCCCTTGTCCAATAAAGTCGGCTACAAATGGGTGGTTGGGTTTGTGGTAGAGGTTATAAGCGGTGTCCCATTGCAGCAGTTTTCCCTGTTGCATAACGCCCATCGAATCGGCAATGGCAAAGGCTTCGCTTTGGCTGTGGGTCACCATTAAGGCGGTAATGCCTTCGGTTTTTAAAATACAGCGCACTTGTTGAGCCAGCGTTTCTCGTAACTCCACATCCAAGCCCGAAAAGGGTTCATCCATGAGCAATATTTGAGGTTTGGCCGCCAACGCACGGGCAAGTGCGACGCGCTGTTGTTGACCACCAGAGAGTTCATGCGGATAGCGTTTTTCTTTGCCCGCCAAACCAATCAGCTCAAGCAGGGTAGCAATGCGTTCTTGCTGTTGTTTGGGGGTGTAGTTTTCAATGCCAAAGCGAATGTTATCGGCAATGTTCATGTGTGGAAAGAGGGCGTAATCTTGAAAAACCATGCCCACTTTGCGAGATTCGGTGGCTAAGTGGGTGTTTTCAGAAGAGACCAGTTGGTCGCCCAAAAAAATTTCCCCCCCCCTTATCGGATGCAACCCGGCAATGTTGCGTAACAGGGTGGTTTTTCCACAGCCACTGGGGCCGAGCAAGCAGCCAATTTCGCCCTCTTTTAAGTGCAAAGAGATACCGTTTAAAATATCGGTCTTTTGATGGGCACTGTGAATGGCTTTGATAATCAGTTCAGGCATGACGTTTTCCAATCATTTTACTTAAAATAATAACAGGAATCAGTCCCGTCACTACAATTAACAGGGCGGGTAATCCCGCATCGGCCAAGCGTTCATCGGCGGCCATTTCATACGCTCTAACGGCGAGCGTATTAAAATTAAACGGTCTTAAAATCAAGGTGGTTGGCAACTCTTTTAACACCTCAACAAACACTAAAAGAAAAGCGGTAACCAAACTGCTACTGAGCAGAGGAATGTGTATGCGCTTTAAAATGGTCCAGTGGTTGGCGCCCAGTGTTTTGGCCGATTCATCCATACTGGGTTTGATTTGCGATAACCCCGACTGAATGCTTTGCAACGCCACCGATAAAAAGCGAAAACAGTAGGCAAACACCAGAGCAAATAACGTGCCTGAAAGCAACAATCCCGTTGAAATATCTAAGTGTTCTCGCGCCCAACTGTCAAGGGTATTATCAAACCACGCAAAGGGAATAATGACCGCCACGGCAATCACCGTGCCTGGTATGGCATAGCCTAATCCTGCAATGCGTACCGACTGGTCGATAATGGGGTTGTTGTGAAGTCGTTTAATATATAAAAACAGCAAGGCAATCGACACCGTTACCAGCGCGGTGATAAACGCCAAGCTAAAGGTGTTCCAAACCAGCGTGATAAATTCGGCATTGAGTGCGGTGCTGGCCACGTTGATTGACCAATCCAACAGTTGTAAAGCCGGCAAAATAAAGCCAAAAACAATCGGCAATAAACAGAGGCTAAAAGCCGCAAGGGCGTGCTTGCCTTTGAGCTTGGGTAACACTTGGTTTAACGGTTGCGCATTGCCCGTAAAATACTTGGCTTGTTTGCGAGACCACACCTCAATCATCATTAACGCGACCACAAACAGCAGTAATAAAATAGAGAGTTGTGCGGCCGTGGTGGTGTCACCAAACCCCGACCAAGTGCGATAAATACCCGTGGTAAAGGTGGGCACACCAAAATATTGTACCGTTCCAAAATCGGCAAGGGTTTCCATTAAAGCCAAGGTTAAGCCAGCAATAATGGCAGGGCGGGCAATGGGCAAGGCCACTTTAAAAAAGGTTTTATAAGGGCCAGCACCTAAGGTGCGACTGGCTTGCATCACGCTTTGGCTCTGGTTGGCAAATGAGGTGCGTGCCAATAAGTACACATAAGGGTACAGCACCAAAGAAAACATCACGATTGCGCCGCCTAACGAGCGCACTTCTGGAAACCACAGGTTAACCGTTTGGGTGTCAAAGACCGTTCTTAATGCCGTTTGTACCGGCCCTTCAAACTCCAATAGCCCTGTGTACGTGTAGGCAATAATATAGGCAGGCATCGCCATGGGCAATAACAGCGCCCAGTGCAAAACCGATTTACCAACAAACCGATACTGACTAATCACCCACGCCGTAGGAACGCCTAATAATAATGTTCCAATCGTGACCCCTAACATCAACCACAGTGAGTTAATGATGTATTCGGGCAGTAGCGTATCGGCTAGGTGTGTCCAATTATCATTGGTGGGTTCAAACATAAAACTGACCAGAACCCAAAGGGGAACGGTCAGTAAAAGTGCAAAAACAAGGGTTAGGATCGACCAGCGATTAAGGTGTTTTCTCATGATGCGTGTTGCATTATCGCCAACCAGCCCGATCCATAATGCGAATGGCTTTAGAGTTCAGTTCGCCTAATTGGGTTAAATTAAGGCCATCAGAGTGAAACGTTCCCCAGCTTTTTAAGGTCTCACTCCAGTCGGCATCTGCAATAACGGGGTATTCATTATTGGCTTCTGCGTACCAATTTTGTGCGTCTTTAGAGAGCAAAAATTCAATTAACTGAATGGCGTTGTCTTTGTTTTTAGCCGCCTTGGTAACCGCAATACCACTGACATTAATGTGCGTACCACGATCCGACTGGTTTGGCCAAAATACCGCTACCTCTTGTGCCGCTTTCACCTGTTTAGGGTCGTTACTGTTAAGCATTTGCCCTAGGTAATACGTGTTTACAACCGCAATATCACATTGACCCGCCGCCACCGCTTTAATTTGATCTCGGTCACCGCCTTTGGGCTTACGCGCCATGTTTTTAACTAAGCCATTCACCCACGCTTCTGTGGCTTTTTCGCCTTTGTGCGCAATCATCGACGCCACAAGCGACTGGTTATAAATATTATTGGACGAGCGAATGCAGATGCGTTTTTTCCATTTTGGGTTAGCCAAATCTTCATAAGTGCTGAGTTCAGACGGATTCACACGGTCTTTGGCATACACAATCATACGCGCACGAGTGGTTAAGCCAATCCAGTAACCATCGGCATCTCTTAAATGTTCAGGCACTAATTTTTTCATGGTGTCATTTAAAACAGGCTGCAACACATTAGCCTCTTTGGCACGGTGCAAACGTCCCGCATCGGTGGTAATTAAAATATCCGCAGGGGTATTTCGACCTTCCGATTCCAAACGCTTTAACAACGCATCCGCTTTACTGGTCACCAAATTGACCTCAATGCCCGTTTGCTTGGTAAAGTCGGTCAGCAACGGCTTAATTAACTGCTCTTTACGAGCCGAGTATACATTCACTTCATCCAGAGCCGCATAAACAGGCAGGGTGAATGTGCAGCTTAACAGCAAAAGACAGCTGTTTTTAAATAGAGTTTTCATGGTAGATATAAACCTTTAAATATGTACTGATTTTATTCTAATCTAATTGATAACCGTTATCAATTAGATTTAGTTTTTTTTTAATGCGT
Organism: Thiomicrorhabdus sp.; assembly: GCA_015487015.1. Lineage (GTDB taxonomy): Bacteria > Pseudomonadota > Gammaproteobacteria > Thiomicrospirales > Thiomicrospiraceae > Thiomicrorhabdus. Next base: position 4,438 of record WFQP01000036.1, on the reverse strand, counting down.
AATTATTTTTGAGTAAGTGGGGAGGAAATAGCTTGAATTAATAAAAGGGTGATTAATTGTTAAATGTTTGAACTTGATTTCGCCCCTGTTCTTTCGCCATATAAAGAGCTTTATCGGCTTGGTGAATCAGTTTTTCATAAGAGGATATCGGGGTTGATTCGTTCACGGTTGCAACCCCTAAACTGATGGTGACGATTTTATAAGGTATGGCATTTTCGTTGGGGATTTTTAATGCTTCAATTTTTTGACGAATTATTTCTGCAAAATGCTTGGCACCTTGTTGGTCGGTTTCTGGCAGTAGAATAATAAATTCTTCCCCCCCATAGCGGGCGCAAAAATCGACGGGGCGTTTGAGTGATTTTTGTATAATTTGTGCCACCGTGGTTAAACATTGGTCGCCCGCAAGGTGACCGTAGGTGTCATTAAATCGTTTAAAGTAGTCAATGTCACACATAATAATAGACAAAGGTTGCTTGTCTCTAAGATGGTGTTTAAATTCGGTAATGATTCGCTCTGAAAAAATACGGCGATTGGGAATGCCTGTGAGTGAATCAATGGTGGCCTGTTCTTGGATGATTCGGTAAGCAGATTTTAACTTTTGAGTCGCTAAAAAAATGACAACGCCTCCGACTAATCCAATAATAATGTGACCCAAAAGAAGAGCCATAAAGGGGATTTTCATAATATAGGATGAGGTGACGCTAATGCCCCCACCAATATTGTGATCCAATAAATCGTGCATTTTGTGGCAATTAAAACAGCTTTCATCGGTATATATAGGCGCCATATAAAAATAGTATTGATGACCCTCTTTGCTAATAAACATTCCTTTTTCTTTTAAGCCTGTTTGAAACTCTTTTAATACGGTTGCTTCAAGTTCAGTGGGGCGGTTAATTGGGTTAATGGGGGTTAGGCTAGTAAAGTGAAATTGCACACCATTTTCTTCCATGGCAATATCGGCAATTTGCTGAATCATATAGGCAGGATTAATTTGAGTAAGGGTCAGATCGTCGTTTACTTTAATATTTTTATTGGGATTTTTAAGATAGGGATTAGGCGGTGTATTTTTTGTAATAGGAACATAGACCGCAGCGTGTTGAGTGTTCCATAGGCGCGTGATATTGATGTAATTAAAAACGGTTTTAGCGGACTCTAATGCCACGCGTTCTTGTTCTTTGCTGGCGGCGGTATAGTTCCAAAAAAAAGAGGACAAAACCAGTGACATCCATATTAATAAGCTAAGAAAAAAGAACCGTTTGAGCTTCATTAAAATATCCTTTTACTAGGCCTTATTTCTCATGGTACTAAGGCCTCTTTTAAAATCCTGAGTGCAAGATTTTTAGTTTTAATGCGTTTCATAGTCTCATATTTTATAAAGTTTGTATATTGAATCCCTTGTAAAAATACGTATTTATATTAGAAGGGGTGATATCGTTTAAAGGCTGTATTGAATAATTTTCCCCCCCCTTTTTTTTTAAAAAAAAACCTTGTTAAAGAGGTTTTATTGGTTGTAAGGCTCAATGAATTCGTGTGGAATACGGGTTGATTTTTTGGTGTTTAGGTTCATGCATATCCATAAGGTTTGTCCTGTAAAAACGGTTTGGCCGTCGTGCACTCTAATAATTTGATAGAACCGAACTCGTTTTCTTGAGCTGGAGGGTGGAGCAACCCATGTGCCTATTTTTAAGGTATCGCCGGTATAACAGGCCGCATGAAAATTCATTTCATGTCTTCCAATCACCATAACTTTGTTGAGTTTTTTTATTGTGGCTTCATTGATCCCGACAGATAGGCTGTGCTCCCAAGCAATGCGCTCCATCCATTCTAGGTATTTTTTATTATTCACATGACCTAAGAGGTCGATTTCATCTTCGATAACGTTGTGTTTTATTATAAAGGGCTTAGGGTGCTGCCAATCCATGTGGTTTCCTTGTTTCTGTGCAATTTAAAGGTGAATTTAGTAAAATGTGCCGATTATAACTAATCTTAGAGAAGTAAGAATATGTCAGGCAGCAGCATTGGACAAAATTTTCGTGTGACTACTTTTGGCGAAAGTCATGGGTTGGCGTTGGGGTGTATTGTGGATGGTTGCCCTCCAGGCTTGGAGTTGAGTGAATTAGATATTCAGTTAGAGTTGGATCGTCGTAAACCAGGTACCTCTAAACATGCCACGGCACGCCGCGAAGACGATGAGGTGCAAATTTTATCGGGTGTGTTTGAAGGTAAAACCACGGGTACGCCGATTGGATTGTTGATTCATAATAAAGATCAGCGCTCAGCAGACTATTCGAAAGTGGCGGAAACTTTTAGGCCGTCTCATGCCGATTACACCTACACTCAAAAGTATGGCTTTAGAGATTACCGAGGGGGTGGACGATCGTCTGCACGTGAAACGGCGATGCGCGTAGCGGCAGGTGCAATTGCTAAAAAATACCTTAAAGACCGTTTAGGTGTTGAAATTAAGGGTTATTTATCACAGCTTGGTCCGATTAAAGTAGAAAATGTTACGTGGCCTTTTGAGAACGATAATGTCTATTTTTGCCCAGATAAAGCGAAGCAAGAAGAGATTAGAGTGTATATGGATGAGTTGTTAAAGCAGAAAAACTCTGTAGGCGCTAAAATTACCGTGATAGCTAAAAATGTTCCTGTAGGCTTGGGCGAGCCTGTGTTTGACCGTTTAGATGCGGATTTAGCCCATGCGCTGATGAGCATTAACGCGGTGAAAGGCGTTGAAATTGGAGATGGGTTTGAAGTGGCGAGTCAAAAAGGAACTGAGCACCGTGATGAGATGAGTCCTGAAGGATTTTTATCAAATCATGCCGGTGGCATTTTAGGTGGGATTTCTACGGGGCAGGATATTGTGGCGCACATTGCCCTCAAACCCACTTCCAGTATTATGACCCCTGGTAAAAGCATTAACACAGATGGCGAAGCGGTTGAGATGGTCACTAAAGGGCGTCACGACCCTTGTGTGGGCATTCGTGCTACGCCGATAGCAGAGGCTAAGATGGCGATCGTTCTTTTGGATCACTTTATGCGTAATCGCGCTCAAAATGGCGATGTGGTTGCACCGATTATGGATTTAGCGCAGCGATAGTCTTTTGCTGTTTCACGCTTTATGGGGAATTCTTTGAATCTAAGCCCCTCTATTTTTCAACGGCTTTCACTGCACTATTTTCTTTATTTTAGTGTATTGGGGGCGTTGCTTCCTTATATTGGTTTGTATTTTCAATCGCTGGGCTTCAGTCCTGTTGAAATTGGACAGTTACTGGCTGTGCTGTTGGCGACCAAGGTAATTGCCCCCAATATTTGGGGGTGGTTGGCTGACCGTTCGGGTGTGTCAATGCGCTGGGTACGTTTGGCAACGGGGTTGGCGCTGCTGTTTGGCTTAGGGCTCTTATGGTTTGACTCCTTTTGGGGGCTGTTTGTCACCATTCTGTTCTTTAGTTTCTTTTGGCATGCCTCCTTACCTCAGTTTGAGTCGTATACCTTTGGCTGCTTAAGCGATGGGAAGCAGGATGAAAAGCATCGTTATGGTCGCATTCGACTGTGGGGTTCCGTTGGGTTTATTGTGGCTGTCTTATTGATTGGCTGGCAGGTTGAGCAGCTTTCCATTGCGTGGTTGCCATTTGATTTATTAATTTTATTGCTATTGGTTTGGTTAAGTACTTATTTATTAAAGGATAAAAAGAGGTTCCACCCCTCACACTTTGCTGAAGGTTTTTTACAAATTTTAAAACAGCCAGCGGTATGGAGTTTGTTGTTGGTGAGCTTTTTGATGCAGTTGTCACACGGAGTGTATTATGCCTTTTTTACCATTCACTTAAGTGGGCTAGGGTATGACGAAACCACCATTGCTTGGCTTTGGGCATTGGGAGTGATTGCAGAAGTGGCTGTTTTTTATTGGATGAGTTTAATTTTTAAAAGCTATTCTATTCGCTTTTTGATTTTATTGAGCCTATTTTTAACCATTGTTCGCTGGGGCATGAACGCGTACTTAGCCGACTTTTGGGGTTGGATGTTGTTTGCTCAGTTATTGCATGCGGCCAGTTTTGGGTTGTTTCATGCCGCGGCGATACATTTAATTGACGAGTATTTTAAAGGCAAGCACCACGGTAAAGGACAGGCTATTTTTGCAGCCTCCAGTCACGGGCTAGGGGGAGCGTTAGGTATGCTCATGGCAGGATATGCTTGGTCATTAGGGGGGGCAGAGTTGAGTTATGGTTTAAGTGCCCTAGCGGTTACGATATCGTTTGTTATTGCGTACCGTTGGGTTAAATAAGCCATCTTGAATTCGCACATTAAGTGCAATTCTGTCTAAGCCATTAATAAATCAACGGCTTTTCCTAAAAATAGCTCAATAGGTTGTTTTCCTCCCCGTGTTTTTCGGGGACGGCTATTGAGCCGGTTCATCACAAAATCAATCTGTTCTTGAGTC
>WFQP01000035.1 GCA_015487015.1 Thiomicrorhabdus sp. | reverse complement strand
GCTATAGTTATACAATACATGCACTATCCGTGGAAAATTTGGAATTACCAAAAGATGCTTCAGGTGCATTGACTGGTTATATGATCAATGCAAACACAATAGAGTCTAGTACTATTGAATCTTTATACAAACGAGATTAGGGTAAAGGGAGCGGTAGCCTTAAAAGTAATTCACTTGATGTTTTTGGTTTTATAAAGGGTGTAAATTCAGTAAAAAATTTGGGTTTTAGGTGCTTTAAATAATGAAAAATATCGGGTTTATTGAGCAGGGGGGGGGAGAATTTTTAATCCAAAATATTTCCCCCGCCTCTTAGTTCAAAACAACCTAAAACTAAAAAAAAACGGTAAACTTTTTTAAAAGTACAGGTTGTATGGGCTTTTCAGACGTTGGCTATTTAGCTGTGTTTTTTCACTAGAATATTAACCGCGCCAGTACCGCCTTCTTTTTCAGGGGCGGAGTAAAAAGCAAGAATGGTTTTAAAGGTTCGTAAAGACTGGTTGACTAAGTTTTTAAGAGCTGGAAGTAACTCTTCTGAGTTGTATCCTTTGCCGTGAATGATTCGAATGTGTCTGAGTTTGTTTTGATAAGCGGTGGCGATAAAGTGGTTGATTGCGAGCTGTGCTTCGTCACGTGTGTAACCATGTAAATCTAGCTCTGCTTGATTGGTGAAGGCTCCTTTTCTTAACTTGGTAAGCGTTTGCAAGGGTATGCCTTTTTGATGAAAAAAAATGGTTTCATGCGCATGAACCGCCGATGTATTTGCGCCATAAACACACGCCTCCTCGGTGTCGTATGACGCAGGGGCTCGGCGTTTTTTTTTGACATTTTTTACCGTGACTTTCGCCTGTTCTTTAATGCGTTCCTGCTGATATTGTGCGGTTTTATTTTGTGTTTTCAGCGGGGATACGTCATTCATCTCAGAGAGAAATAGGGATTTATCTTCTTCTATCATTCGGGACACTATATAATTCGTTCATCTTTTTAAATGTGAACCACTTTTTTAGGTTTAATCTTAAATGAAAGTGGCCGTGCAATATTGGTATTTTACACGATGAAAATTCTTCTCTCCAATGATGATGGTTATTTTGCACCAGGCATTCAAACTTTATTCAAAGCGCTTCAAGAGCAGGTGGCTTTTCGAAAGCTGGTGATTATGGCGCCAGAGCGAAATCGCAGTGCGGCCAGTAACTCATTAACCTTGCTGGAACCACTTCGATTAAATGAGCATCACAGCTTAAGCACGCGTGAAGATTGTAAAGTATACAGTGTGAATGGTACGCCAACGGACTGTGTGCATTTGGGTGTGAATGGTGGACTGGATGAGCAGCCAGATATTGTGCTGTCAGGTATTAATGCGGGAGCCAATATGGGGGATGACGTGCTCTATTCGGGTACGGTGGCGGCGGCAACGGAGGGGCGTTTTTTGGGTAAACCCTCTATTGCGATCTCTCTTTGTGGTGATCAGCATTTTGAAACGGCGGCTTATGTTTTAATCAAGCTCTTGCAAGACCTGCCTAATATGGCGTTATTGAGCGATACGATTATCAATATTAATGTACCCGATGTACCTTTAGAGGCGTTAAAGGGAATTAAGGTAACGCGCCTTGGACGACGACATATGTCGGAAGCCGTGGTCAAACAAAATGACCCCAGAGGGTTGCCTATTTACTGGATTGGCCCTGCGGGCAGTGCAGCGGATGCAGGGGAGGGCACGGACTTTTTTGCGGTAGAGCAAGGTTATGCATCGGTCACGCCGCTTAAAATTGATTTAACGCATTATGAAATGATGGGTGAGCTGGCACAATGGGCTGAGAGTCACTCGTGATTCGAGTTTCATGCCTGACACTAGGAAACCTCTAATAGGAATATGACTATTTTTTCTGACGCACAATCTAAAATTGTTTTTCCCAATAAAGCCTTTGAGCAAAATCAGGGTGTTGGTATGACCTCTCAGCGTACACGTAACCGTTTAATTAAGCGGTTACAGCAGTTGGGTATTACCAATGAGCAAGTGCTTAAAATCATGCAGGTGGTTCCTCGGCATCTTTTTTTGGATGAGGCTATGTCCAGTCGAGCTTATGAAGACAGCTCGCTGCCTATTGGGTTTGGACAAACCATCTCACAACCTTTGGTGGTGGCCAAAATGACCGAGTGGTTGTTTGCCGAACAGGCGCAAAATCCCATTAAAAATGTTCTTGAAATTGGTACAGGCTCAGGTTATCAAACAGCTATTTTAGCGTTGTTAGTGCAAAAGGTTTTTAGTGTGGAGCGCATTACGCCACTGTCTGTTCGGGCGCAAGCGGTGCTTAATAAGTTGTGTTTATCTAATATTGAGTTTGAGATCAGTGATGGGCATTGGGGTTGGCCGCACCCTCTCAATGAAGTCACTCCATCTTCTTCTCAAAATCTATTTTTTCAAACAAAAATCCCCGCTTCCCCTCCTGAGTTTGATGGCATTATTTCAGCGGCTTCTCCTGCTGAGGTACCGCTTGAACTTTTGCAACAATTAAAAGTGGGTGGGCGTTTGGTGATGCCAATCGGTGAAGAAAAACAGAGCCTTTATGGCTTTATAAAAACAGAGTCGGGTATCGTAAAAGAGCGTTTAGGCGATGTTCTGTTTGTCCCAATGAAACAAGGAATTCAACATTGAAATTGTTTAGTACGCTTTATGAGAAAACATTAACTTGGTCAAAACACCGACACGCACCCAAATACCTTTGTGGTATGAGTTTTGCCGAGTCCTCTTTTTTTCCAATTCCTCCCGATGTCATGCTAATGCCAATGAGTTTGGCAACGCCTCAAAAAGCGTTCTATTTTGCATGGTTAACCACGCTCTTTTCCGTGTTAGGTGGTATTTTAGGTTACGCCATTGGCTATTGGGCGATGGATATATTAATGCCCGTGATTGAAAACATGGGCTATGCCGAAAAAATTCAAAGGGGGGAGCAATTTTTTGCAGAATACGGTGTTTGGATTATCTTAATGGCTGGATTTAGCCCCGTCCCTTATAAGCTTTTTACCATTACTGCTGGTGCCAGTAGTATGGCATTATTTCCTTTTATATTAGCTTCGATTATTGGGCGCGGTGCTCGCTTTTTTTTCGTGGCGGGCATTATGAGATGGGGTGGCGCGAAGATGGAAGAGGGGATTCGAAAGTGGGTCGATTGGCTGGGCTGGGCGTTTGTTTTATTAGTGGCTGCCTATATTGGATATAAAGTATATACTTAGTTTTTTAAATAGGTATTGTAAAAATGATAAAAATTTCCCCCCCCTATGTTGTGTTACCCGTTTTAAAGTGGGCTGCGGGTATGTTTTCGGTGATGTTGTTGGTGGCGTGTAGCACGCCCACCAAATACCCTCCGCGTGTTCCGTTGGAAAGCAATGCCCAAATACCTACTTCTGAGCACAAAGTACCAACTGTTTATGCTAAAAAATCACCCGAGACAACGTTGCCAGCCAATGTTTGTGGTGATGTTTACCGAGTGAAAAGCGGTGATTCATTAAGTGAAATCGCCCTTCATTGTCAGGTTTCAATGAAAAAACTTGCTCAATATAATCAAATTTCCCCCCCCTATATAATTTATAAAAATCAACGATTAAGGATTCCTCAAAACAGCGTACAGCCTTATAGCATAAGTGACACGGGTTCAAAGCACACCGTAACACAACCATTACAAAATTCACCAACCATAAAAACCACGCCCACAACCGTCGCTCAAAAGCCGTTAAAAAAAGCTGTTAAACAGCAAGCATGGTTATGGCCTGTTCATAAAAGCCTGCCGTACCGTTTTATTCGAGACGATGCTGGGTTATCCATTATTGAAATTTATGGTGTCGCAGGGCAAGAGGTTAAAGCCGTATCAGGCGGCAGTGTCGTATATTCGGGTGAGGGCATCACTGAGTTTGGAAAAATGGTGGTCATTAAACACGACGACGAACACATGTCTGTATACGCACATAACAGCGACCTATTAGTTCAAGAAGGCGACCGTGTTCAAGCAGGGCAAGAAATCGCTACACTTGGCGCAACAGGCAATGCTAGCCAACCCAAGCTGTACTTAGAAGCACGATTTAAAGGCCGTAAAATCGATATTTTAAAGGTTTTGACGGTTCCTAAATCGAATTAAGACTGTAATCCCCTCAAAAAATAAGAGTTAATGGGTTAAGGGGGGGGGAGAAAACTCTAATCCAAAAATTTATCCCCCCCCCCTTGTTCTTGCTTGCACTACGGATATTTAATTAGGTATTCGGTTCCAGTATTAACGCTAATAACACTTCTCGGTCTTCAGAGGTCAGTACGTTGTAGGTTCGGCAGGCGGCATCGTTTGCCATGACTTCTAGGCCAACCCCTTTGGCGGCGCAGTGGGCAAAGAATTTGGGATCAGGAAAGACTTGTTTTTCACCCGTGCCTAAAATAATTACTTCTGATTTACTGTCGAGTAATTGATCGACTTGCTCTAACGTTAAGTGTTGAATGTTTTCGCATGGCCAATGGCTTTCAGTGCTAAATTGAGTGATAAAAAAGCTTTTGGTAAAGGTGAGTTGATTCACTTTCACCAGATTGGGTTCATAATGTTTAACGGCAAAAACATTTGAGTCTCTGTGTTCTGTAAATTTCACTGAATGTTATCCTTCTTTTAGGAGTGTTTGAAGAACTCCTTTCGTGCGCCATTAAAGCTTATTTAAGGCGGATTTTCAATTGACGAAAAAAATATCTGCTGTATCATTATTGGATTTATGGCAATACTCTTGTTCTCAAGGGGTTAAAGGGGTGTTAAAACGTGGGTATTTAACGCGTTTTAGGCTCTTTTTTTATTGAAGGCAACTCTATCGTGGCAGACGATTTTCAAAGAATAAACAGATTACCTCCCTATGTATTTAATATTGTTGGCGAGCTAAAAGCAGACGCACGTCGTCGTGGTGAAGACATTATTGATTTTGGTATGGGGAATCCAGACCAAGACACGCCTAAGCATATCGTGGATAAGCTGATTGAGGTGGTGCAACGAGAGGGTACACATCGTTACTCTGTTTCACAAGGTATTCCGCGATTACGCAAAGCCATTTGTAACTGGTATAAAACTAAGTTTGATGTGGATTTAGACCCTGAAACGGAAGCGGTTGTAACTATCGGTTCAAAAGAGGGGTTGGCTCATTTAGCGATGGCCACGGTTGATAAAGGCGATACTATTTTAGTGCCAAACCCTGCGTATCCAATTCATCCTTATGGGTTTGTGATTGCGGGTGCTGATATTCGTCACGTTAAAATGACCCCTGATGTTGATTTCTTTGAAGAGCTGGAAAAAGCCATTAAAGAGACTTGGCCAAAACCCAAAATGTTGGTGTTAAATTTTCCTGGTAATCCAACCACACAAACGGTGGAGTTGGAGTTCTTTGAAAAAGTAATTGCGGTTGCTAAAGAGCATAATATTTGGGTAATTCACGATTTAGCGTATGCTGATATTGTTTTTGATGGCTATCGCGCGCCTTCTATATTAGAAGTAGAGGGGGCAAAAGACATTGCTGTTGAGTTCTATACACTGTCTAAAAGTTACAATATGCCTGGCTGGCGTGTCGGCTTTATGGTAGGTAACCCCACGTTAGTGAATGCCTTAAAGCGTATGAAGTCGTATTTAGATTACGGTACGTTTACTCCGATTCAAGTAGCGGCCATTGCGGCGTTAGAAGGGCCGCAAGAGTGTGTGCAAGAAATTTGTGATATGTATAAACTGCGCCGAGATGTATTGTGCAGTGGCTTAAATTCAATTGGGTGGGAAGTTACCCCCCCTAAAGCGACCATGTTTGTGTGGGCACCTATTCCTAAAGAGTATTTGGATATGGGCTCGATCGAATTTTCTAAAAAACTATTAGTGGATGCCAAAGTGGCAGTATCACCGGGTGTTGGGTTTGGTGACTACGGTGATGATCATGTACGTTTTGGCCTAATTGAAAACGAACATCGTACTCGACAAGCGATTCGTGGTATTCGTGATATGTTTCGAAAAGATGGTTTAATTAAACAGTAACGACTTATTTCAGGGAGTGCCTGAATCGCTACTATATGTTTTAAATTAGAAAAAACACTAGAAAAAAACACTAGGAAAACAGCGTAAATGAAAACAGTAAAAATTGGTTTATTAGGATTGGGCACCGTCGGTGGCGGTACGCTTAATATACTTCAAAAGACATTGCCTGAAATTGAGAGACGTTTAGGTCAGCGTATTGAGGTAGCGATTATTGCTGTACGTGATATTAATCGCGCACGTACTGTTGACACACAAGGCATTGAAATTACCGATAATACTGTGGATGTGGTCAATCATCCCGATGTTGAGATTGTGGTGGAGCTTATGGGCGGCACAACCCTTGCCAAAACTCTATTAGAGACTGCCATTAAAAATGGTAAGCATGTGGTAACAGCCAATAAAGCCCTTATTGCTGAACACGGCAATGCACTGTTTGCACTGGCTAAAGAGAATAATGTCATTGTGAATTACGAAGCTGCGGTTGCAGGTGGTATTCCAGTTATTAAAGCAGTTAGAGAAGGGTTAGCCGCTAATAAAATTGAGTGGATTGCTGGCATTATCAATGGTACAGGCAACTACATATTAACGGAGATGAAAAAACCCGGAGCGGACTTTGCAGCAGTTTTAAAGGTTGCGCAAGAGCTGGGTTATGCCGAAGCTGATCCTACCTTTGATGTAGAAGGGATTGATGCGGCACACAAATTGACCATTTTAGCGTCCATTGCATTTGGGATTGAGTTGCAATTTAATAAAGTGTACACCGAAGGCATCAGTGCGCTGACCGCCGATGATATTCGTTTTGCAGAGCAGTTGGGCTATGAGATTAAGCATCTTGGTATGGCAAGTCGTGTTGAGGGGGGGTATTCGTTACGTGTACACCCAACGATGGTGCCAAAATCGGTTTTGATTGCTAACGTAAGCGGTGTAATGAATGCGGTGATGGCGTATGGCGATCATGTTGGACCCACGATGTATTACGGTCCAGGCGCAGGCGCAGGGCCAACAGCCAGTTCTGTTGTGGCTGATATTATCGACGTAATTCGTTGGAAAACACAACCGATCGAAGACCGAGTCCCTCCGCTTGGCTTTGCCAGCGATCAGTTACAGTCGGCACCTGTTATGCCGATTGATTGCATTGAAACCAGTTATTACTTGCGTTGTTTTGCACAAGACCATGTGGGGGTTCTGGCTAAAATTACCTCTATTTTGGCTGACTCTAATATCAGTGTTGAGCACCTGCACCAGGAGCCGTGTGCGCAAAATGCCGGAGCCGCTACTTTGGTGATGATTACCAATAACGTAAAAGAGTCTCTGCTTAATACAGCCATTGCCTCTTTATCTCAGTTAGATGATATTGAGGGCGATATTATGCGCATTCGTATTGAATCGCTTGGCTCTTAAGGTTATTGGGGCTTAACTTATTTTGTGATAAATAGGGGGGGGGAGAAAAAATCTCCTTCTTATTCTTTAATCACTGCACTGTCTGTAAAGCTGGGTCTGCCCAGCTTTTTTGTTTGGAAACGTCAATTTTATGTCCATTGCACTTACCCTATCGATTCCAGAGCTTTTAAATCCCTTAAGGGTAAAAGAGGCCAATGCTGCGCTGGGTACACTTAAGCTTCCTGCGTTACAAACATTGTTGGCAAAATCTGATCGGTTTGCGACTAAGCCTCAGTCATCGTATGCCCTTTCAAATTATCTGTTTCATCAATCACCTTTGCCTGAGCATAATGCTGCTTTAGCTTCGATTATGGCCGCTGTAGAGATTGAACATTATGATTCAAGCGTCTATTGGTTACGAGTCGATCCAGTTCAAATGGTCGCTGACCGTGACTCTTTGGTATTGATTCCTAACCAAGATTTGGCGATATCCGAAGCGGAATCACAAGCTCTGTTGAGTACATTTAATCTGCATTTTGCGCAAGATAAAGTGGTGCTTGAATATGCGACAGCCCAGCACTGGTATTTAAGAATGGCGTTTCCGGTAGATCTTAAAACCCATACTTTAGATTCAGTGGCTTATCAACCCGTTGATGAACGTTATCCATCGGGCAATGCGGCCAATTATTGGCGAAAAATGATTAATGAAACACAGATGCTTTTTTTTAGTCACCCTGTAAACGAAGCGCGTAGAGAGGCTGGGTTACCAGAGATAAACAGCATTTGGTTGTGGGGAGAGGGGCAGTTAAATCAGGATGCCATTGTGGCACGTCCCGAAGCCGTTGTTTGGTCTAGCAATGTCTATTTGCAAGGGTTGGCCACGCTTGCTCATTCTGCCGTGGCCACTCCGCCTGACACATACTCCGATTGGCAAGCGCAAACAGAGCGATTAAAGGCCGAGCGAAAAGAGGGGGGGGAAGAAATTTCTCACCACATGATTCAATTGGATGCTCTCTCCAATTCTCTGGATGCGATGCAACAAAGTGACTGGTTAAATGCGTTACAATCGTTAGAAAAAGAGTGGTTTGAACCTTTGCTGTGTGCGCTGAAGAATAAAGAGATTGATTCGTTATTATTGGAACTGGGCGGGGAGTTTCGTTATCACATTACTACTCGTTGCCTTAACCGTTTTTGGCGGTTTAATTCCTCTTTAAGAAAGCTCTAAACACGCTTTTTTAAACACAAATATTGGGGGATTCTGCTTGAAATCGCTCCATGAAAAGCTAAAATGATTCGCTGGAATAAACTTGGTAATACGAGGTTATAAAAATAAACTTGATATCAAGCAATTGTACGTAATATAAGAAAGTATTTCTGTATAGTTTGCTTACAATTTAGTCACGCAATTATTTAATTTAAAACAACTTAAATCAACAACATAGGCTCGGTATGAATTTTATTGAAACACGCGGAAATGATGGTAAAAAACCCAGCTCAATTACTTTTTCACAAGCAATTTTAAGCCCCATGTCCTCTTTTGGAGGCGTGTATTCACCTGAAAGTTTACCCAGCTTTGATGAATCTTTCTTTCAAGCCCACCTTCACTCAGGCTATAAAACGCTTGCTAAAGATGTGTTGAATGCGTTTGAAGTGGATATTGATGAGTCGGTGATTGATGACGCATTAAGTCTGTACGATGAATTTGATGATCCGACAAACCCTGTGCCTTTGGTCAAGGTGTATGACGATTTGTATGTCAGTGAGTTGTGGCACGGCCCAACACGCGCCTTTAAAGATATGGCCTTACAGCCATTTGGTAAAGTGTTGTCTGCGGTGGCACAAGAAAAAAATGAGAAATTTCTTATTTTAGCCGCCACCAGTGGGGACACAGGGCCTGCCGCATTAGAGACCTTTAAAAATCGCGATAATGTGCAAGTGGTCTGTTTATATCCAGACGGTGGAACTTCTGATGTTCAGCGTTTGCAGATGGTGACGGAAGACGCAAAAAACCTAAAAGTCATTGGAATTCATGGTGATTTTGATGACGCACAAAGTGCGCTTAAATCTCTATTGGTTTCCGATGCCTTTGCCGAAGCCTTAAAAAAACATGATATCTCACTCTCGGCCGCCAACTCGGTTAATTTTGGACGTATTATTTTCCAAACCATTTACCATATCTATAGCTACATTGAGCTGGTACGTATTGGCGCGATTAAAATGGGTGAAGAGGTTTATTTAAACGTACCCAGCGGTAATTTTGGTAATGCCTTGGGCGGTTACTACGCGCATAAAATGGGCTTGCCAGTTAAAAAAATTCACATTGCTTCCAACAACAATAATGTGCTCACTAAGTTTATTAGTACTGGGCATTATGATTTGCGTAATGTGTCGGTGATTCCAACCACCTCGCCTGCGATGGATATTTTAAAATCCTCGAATATAGAGCGTATTTTATTTGACCTGTTTGGTGCTGAGCGAACTAAAGAACTGATGCAACAGCTGGACAATGAAAAGTTCTATTCACTAAATGAAGATGAGCTACAGAAAATACAGAGTATTTTTGCCGCTGATTTTTGCTCAGACAAAGAGGGACTGGAATACATTAAACAGGCTTTTGATGTTGGATATTTAATGTGTCCACATACGGCCACGTGTTTTAAAGCCTACCACTTTTGTCGAGACGACAGAACTATTAAAACCATTGCTTATTCAACGGCAGAGTGGACAAAGTTCTCGCCCGTGATTGCTAAAGCACTCACGGGAGAAGAGATTGAGCATGACAGTGATGCATTGGAACTGATTGCTCAAAAAGCCAATATCACTATTCCTTCTCAAATATCAGAGCTATTTTCTAAGCCGATTGCTCAAAAAATAGTGATTGATAAATCAGACATTGAAAAAGAGATTTTAAGCTTCTTAAATGGTGAGTAACAAAAGGCGAACAGTGGTTCGCCTGTGTTAGTAAATTAAGTCTGATAGAACTGTTTACGATAGGGGGGGGGAGAAATTTTTACTCAAAGCTCCGTAAACAACCCAAGTTGTCGGTTCTTTTGAACTTGATTGGCGCTGAAAAGTCGTCCGTTCATCACGATGTATATTCCTGAGCTGGCCAGTTGCACCGCCATAAGCGCCGAACCTAAGTTAAAGTTGGCGTCGGAGTGTCCGAGCATAAAGGGACGCATGGCACCGGTGAGTACGATGGTTTTATGTTTAAGCTTGGGGTGTTGGTTTAATACCAGTGCGGTATTAATCATGGTGTCTGTGCCATGAGTAATCACAATGGTCTGCTGGGGGGTATCAATGCATGCTTGGCAGATCTGTTCACGGTCGTCATCGGTGAGCTCTAGACTGTCTTTTTGCATTAAAACGGTGGTTTCGATTGCAAGGGTGGTGTTGGCTTCTTGTAGCATAATCGGTAAATGTGTTGCAGGAAACATTAACTCACCAGTTGTAGCTTGGTACTGTTTATCCAGTGTACCGCCTGTAATAAATAGTTGGATAGGTGGGGGAGAATGTTGAACTTTTACATGAGTCTTGGGCATTACGCTTCTCCTATGGTTGTCTTAATATACCTGTAACAATGCCTAAAATTTCAATGTCGGCATTTTTTAAAATAATGGGTGCCATCTCTGAATTGGCAGGTTGTAAGCGAACCCCCTCTTTTTCAATATAGAGTTTTTTCATGGTGACCTCTTCATTATTAATGCGCACCACAACCGATTCACCATTTTCGGCCGAAGAGCGGCGTTCGATAATGACAATGTCGCCACACCTAATGTTCTCATCAATCATGGAGTTGCCTTTTACCCGTAAGGCAAAAGTCTCTTTTTTAACCATGCTACAGGGCACGGAGACGGTGTCGTAATCCATCTCTATTTGAATCGGTTCACCTGCGGCTGTCCAACCCAGTAGTGGGATTTGTACAAACTCGGTGTCTATCAGTTCAATGGGCGAACCGTCGGCTTCTTTTAATGAGGTGAGCGATATTTTTTGATTACGTTTTGGAATTAAATAAGCAACATTAGACATGGTGAAACTCCCGTGAAAATAGGCTTTAAATTTTGGGTGTTACATATTGATTGGTAACACTTTTTTAAACGGTTTAACGTCGACATTTTCATAAACGCCTGCATCAATATAAGGGTCTTCGGAGGCCCATTTTTGGGCAGCCTCTAAGGATTCAAATTCGGCCACAATTAAACTGCCTGTAAATCCAGCTTCGCCAGGGGTATCGCTGTCTATGGCTGGATTGGGGCCAGCCAGAATTAGGCGACCTGCATCATTTAGGGCGTTTAAACGGGCAATGTGTTCAGGGCGCGCTTTGGCTCTTAGTGGCAGGCTGTTGGGTACATCGTAAGCAAAAATAGAATATAGCATGTGATTTAATGTTCTCTTTTAGTGTTTGGATGAACTGCTTTTATCGGTTGATTCTATCTTATTAGGCTGTTCTTTGGCATCTTCTAAGGCTTTATTTTCGGAATTTTCAGCATCGGGTTCAAGGTCTTCCATGTGACGATGAATGTAAACCCCTTGTAATAGAATAAAGACAATGGTCATGGCCATTAAGCCAAAGAGTTTAAAGTTAACCCATGTGTCTTCGTCATAGTTAAAGGCAACGTATAGATTGGCGGCACCCGAGAGAATGAAAAAACCGATCCATAGCCAGCTTAACCGCGACCAAACTACCTCGGGTAATCCAATCATAGTGTCCATCATACGTTGAATAATTGGCTTTTGACCTATATAGTGACTCCCTAAAAAGACAATGGCAAACCCCCAGTTTACAATGGTAGGTTTCCATTTAATAAAATCGGCATCTTGTAATAAGAGTGTAAGCCCACCCAGTAATACAATAAGCACTAAGGTGATGACGTGAAGTTTTTCAACACGTTTGTGTTTTGCGTAGAGATAGCCCACTTGTACAAAGGTGGCAATGATAATCACTGCGGTGGCGGTGTAGATGTCGTACATTTTATAAGCGATAAAAAATAGTATGACGGGAAATAGATCAAAGAGTAGTTTCATTTAAGGGCTTCGTTTGTTACGTAAAGCCTAGAATTTTATACGGATTTAACCTCGATGAAAAGCAACGGACTATAAATAAAAAATGAAAATGGATTTTCACTGCCATACCACGGCATCAGATGGTGCGTTATCACCGAAACAACTGATTGATTTAGCTTTGAAATATGAGGTTAAGTGTCTTGCGATCACTGATCACGATACCACTGCGGGGTATGAATCGGCCTTAAATTATGCACAACAAAACAACATACAACTGATATCGGGTGTTGAAATCAGTTGCGAATGGCGAGGTAGCACCATTCATATTGTTGGGCTGGATGTAGATGTAAACCATTCTGTTTTACAAGAAGGTCTGGCGGAAATTCGTGTGACACGTTGGGAGCGAGCACACCAGATGATTGCTAAACTCAATGCACGACAGGGGTTTAATGTAGAGCAATTAGAGTCCAAAATCCAAGCGATGGTAGGAGAGGGCGTGGTTGGGCGCGGGCATTTTGCGCAACTGCTGATTGATGAAGGCATTGTAAAAGATGCGGGGCAAGCCTTTGACCGCTACCTTAAAAAAGGGCGAGTGGGTTATGTCACGCAAGCGTGGCCAGCATTGGCTAAGGTGGTTGAGTGGATTACACAAGCGGGGGGGGTGGCGGTGATTGCACACCCTAAGGTTTATAAAATGACTAGCCGTAAATTAAATGCGTTAATTGATGACTTTAAGTGCGCAGGCGGGCAAGCCATTGAGGTGGTGAATCAACCTCGGCACTCTGCGGATATTACTGGCATGGCAGATCGTGCCAATACACACGGATTGTATGCCTCGATAGGTTCTGACTTTCATCGTCCCGAGCATAACTGGCGTGGCTTAGGTTGGTTGGCGCCTTTGCCTGAAAAGGTAAAACCTGTTTGGACACTGTTTAACACGCCCATTGAGTTTGAACCGTTTGAAGTACCCGTTTTAAAATGCTGAACCAGAGCCGTAACGCGGTATAATTAGAAGTATTTCAAAATAGAGCGATTGATTGTGTTGTGAATAAAATATTACCTAATCCATGTGCTTACATAAGCGTACATCCTGATAACCCTCAAAAACGAGGGTTAGAGCAGGTGGTCGAAATCTTAAATAAAGGCGGCGTAATTGCCTATCCGACGGAATCGGGCTATGCCTTAGGTTGCCTGTTGGACAGTAAAAAAGGGATTGATCTGATCCGTTTTATTCGTCGTTTAGATGATAAACACGACTTTACTTTAATGTGTCGTGATTTAAGTAATTTGTCGGAATATGCTAAAGTAGGCAATGCGCAATTTCGGTATTTAAAGAGTCATTTACCGGGTGCTTATACTTTTATTTTGCCCGCCAGTCGCGAAGTACCTAAACGTTTGCAATCGCCTAAGCGTAAAAATATTGGATTACGCGTTACGCCTAATATCGTTACCAATGCACTGTTGGCGTATTTTGATAATCCCTTAATTACGGCGTCACTTATTTTGCCAGAAGAAGAGTTGCCTATGACCGATGGTTGGTCAATTCAAGAAGAGCTAGGGCATATTTTAGATGCCGTATTGGATGGCGGCTACAGTGGTTTTGAGCCAACAACGGTCATCGATTTTACCGAGGACGAACCAGTATTACTTCGTCAAGGGCAAGGAGAATTTTTAAATTGATGGGATTAGCCGAACTAACCTTAATACAAAAAATAGCCGTAGGAGCATTACCGGTTATTTTTGCTATTACAGTACACGAGTTTGCACACGGTTGGGTGGCCTCTAAGTTTGGCGATCAATCCGCTAAAATGCTGGGGCGTTTAACCTTAAATCCCATTAAACATATTGATCCTATTGGTACTATTTTAGTGCCCATTGTGTTGTTAATTTTTACAGGGTTTGTTTTTGGTTGGGCTAAACCTGTTCCGGTGAATGCCAATAATTTTAAATCGCCCCGTACTGATATGGCATGGGTGGCTATTGCAGGGCCTATCTCTAATTTTTTAATGGCCATTGCTTGGGCAGTAGTGTTAAAAATAGGTTTATTATTGCAAACCAGTACCCCTGATATTGGGCAATTTTTAATTTACAGTGGTGTAATAGGGGTTAGCATTAATCTCATTTTAGCCATATTGAATTTGCTACCGATTCCACCGCTAGATGGTAGCCATATTGCCTCGGCCTTTTTATCTAAACGATTGGCGTGGCAGTTTAACCGCATTGCCCCTTATGGCTTTTTTATCTTAATTGGACTCATGCTGTTAGGGCTTCTCACGCCTTTAATCATGGAGCCATTTAATATGGTAAGAGGTCTTTTGTTTACCATGGTTGGTATTTGAATCCTTGAGTTCATTTTGAAAAATTCCCCCCCCTATTTATTTTGTAAGAGAGCGTCATGACACCCAGCAACAGTGAAAAACTTCAAAAAATTTTAGCCCGAGCCGGTTTTGGCTCAAGACGTTCAGTTGAACCGCTGATTGCCGAAGGGCATGTAAAGGTGAATGGACGTGTTGCAACCTTGGGTGATCGTGCCACCATAGATGACCGAATTATGGTAAAAGACCGCTTAATTAAAGAGTCTCGTCTTGAAAAACAACCGACGAAAGTTATTTTGTACAACAAGCCAGAAGGGCGCATTTGTACGCGTAATGATGAAAAAGGGCGTGATACTATTTTTGACCAACTGCCACGTATCTTTAATGGGCGTTGGATTAGCATTGGCCGCTTGGATTTAAACACCAGCGGACTTATGATTTTAACCAATAATGGCGAGCTGGCGAATCGAATGATGCACCCATCGTATGAGATGGAACGAGAGTATACCGTTCGTGTATTTGGAGACGTAACCGATGCGACCATTAAAAAAATGATCAAGGGCGTCACCTTAGAAGATGGTGTTGCTCGTTTTACCCGCATACAAAAAATGCAACAGGCTGAAGAGGGGCAAAACAAATGGTATCGCGTTACCCTCAAACAAGGAAAATACCGTGAAGTACGCCGTATTTGGGAGTCGCAAGGGCATCCTGTTAGCCGATTACACCGTGTGCGTTACGGCTTGTTTACCATTCCTAAAAACTTACGAAAAGGTAAGGTCGAAGAGCTATCTTGGAAGCAAGTGAACCAACTGTTAAAGTCGGTTGAATTGAAAGAAGAGGCACGTCCAGACATGCGTAGTCAGCAAGGGCGTGTTAAGACCTCCGAAAGGCAGGCAAAAGCCGTTAACAAACAACTCAATCGAAAACAGAAAACCATTCATGACTTAAGCGATGGCAAAGGACGTTCTAGACGAGGAGGGCGACGTTAATCGTGGACGGCACATCTCAACACAGCATAGAACAAAGCGATTCCCTAAATAACTCTGCTCAACGACAAGCCATAGAACAACTGCCCTCCTACTTGGCCGATCAAATTGCCGCAGGCGAGGTGGTTGAGCGTCCCGCTTCAGTGGTGAAAGAGCTGCTTGAAAATGCACTGGACTCCGGTGCTACCTTTATTGAAATACATATTGAAGTGGGGGGGGATAAATCCATTGTGGTGTCCGATAATGGTTCTGGCATTCCCAAAGGTGAACTCTCTTTAGCCGTTAGCCGACACGCCACCAGCAAAATTAAAACAGGTTCCGATCTAGCGGCCGTGGCCACACTTGGATTTCGAGGCGAAGCACTGGCCAGTATTAGTTCGGTTTCTCGGTTTGAAATTATCAGTCGTCACTTTTCTGAAAATGCTGCGTGGCAGCTTAGCTCTGAAGGCGAAGGGCGTTGGAGTGAGTTAAAGCCTGTTGCTGGGAATGTGGGGACACGGGTGATGGTGAACGATCTATTTTTTAATACCCCCGCCAGAAAAAAATTTTTACGCGCCGCTAAAACTGAATTTACCCATATAGACCAACTGGTTAAGCGTGTTATGTTAAGTCGTTCCAGCATAGGGTTTAAGCTGGTGCACAATCAAAAAGTGGTGCGTCAGGTACACGCAGTGACCGATCAAGCTAGCCTGATTAAACGACTCACTCAGCTTATGGGACAGCCGTTTGTTGAGCAGTCGCTCAAAATTAATTGCGAGGCTCAAGATATCTCCCTAAGCGGTTGGGTGGGATTACCGACCTTTAATCGTAGTCAAACCGACATGCAATATCTATTTGTAAACGGTCGTATTGTGCGAGACCGTTTGCTCTCTTATGCAGTAAAACAAGCGTATGCCGATGTGCTGTATAACGGTCGCCACCCCGCTTACTTACTGTTTCTTGAAATTCCCAATGAGCTGGTCGATGTGAACGTTCACCCTGCAAAATACGAGGTACGTTTTGCGAACGGGCGCTGGGTGTATGATTTTTTACGCCGTTCTGTACGTGACTTTGTGGCCAAACCCGTCGCCTCAGAGACAGGAAGTGGCGCTTCGTTTAACCAAGTGCTGTCACCCTTTGCCAATCAAGGCGTGTCTCAACAAGAGGCGCAAGCTGCGATGGCGTTTCAACAACCCTATTCGATGCCAAATCAACAAGGTCTGATGGCTAGCGAAGGGCGAACCAGTGTCAATGCGGCTCTACAACAAGTTATTGACCAGCGACGACAGGGTGCGGGCGTGGCTGAATCGTTTGCCGATTACAATAAAGAGTACCAAGAAGGTACTGCATCAGATGCCAGCATTCCTCGATTAGGCTTTGCCAAAGCGCAACTGCACGGTGTGTATATTTTGGCTGAAAATCAGCATGGTCTGGTTTTAGTTGATATGCATGCGGCACATGAACGCGTGGTGTACGAACGCTTTAAAAAACAGTGGCAAAATGACCGCCTCATCAGTCAGCCATTGTTAGTGCCCATTGCAATGGCGCTTGAAGCCAATCAAATAGCCATTTGGCAACAGCATGAACCCGTTTTCTTAAAACTCGGTTTTACCATTGAACCACTGGGGCCAGAACAACTTAAAATTACCGCTGTTCCTGCGCTCTTGGTTAAAAGCGATGTGGTACGACTCATTAACGATATGATTGCCGATTTATCCGAGGCAGGGCAGACTCAGCAAGTGGAAGAGCTGATTAATGAAATGCTTTCAACTATGGCTTGTCATGGTGCCGTTCGTGCTAATCGCCAACTGAGTTTGGCTGAAATGAACGCACTGTTACGAGAGATGGAAGTCACCGAGCGTTCCGATCAATGCAATCACGGGCGACCCACTTGGGTGCAAATGTCGATGACACAGTTAGATAGTTTATTTATGCGTGGTCAATAAAAAATATCGTAAAATCATAGTAATAAAAACGAAGCTTAATCTAAAATTTAAAATAAAAAGATACCGAATGGAATTAATTAAAACTCTCATTGAACAAAAAAAATGCCTAGCCTTAATGGGTCCTACGGCCTCAGGCAAGAGTCAATTGTCAATGGATTTAGCCTCGGTACTGCCTATTGAGATTATCAGCGTGGATTCCGCATTGATTTACAAAGGCATGGATATTGGTACCGCCAAGCCTAGCTCACAAGAGCAAGAGCAGGTAGTGCATCATCTTATTGATACCCATGATCCACAAGAGAGTTATTCCGCCTCTGAATTTGTAGAGGATGTACACACCTTGGTTAAAGAGATTTTTGCACGAGGAAAGCTTCCCGTATTGGTAGGCGGAACTATGATGTATTACAACGCCTTACAGCAAGGTATGAACGACCTGCCTTCCGCAGACGAAGTGGTACGAAAAAAACTGCAACTCCTTTGGCAAAACTCGCCAGAAACACTGCACCAACAGCTCGAACAGATTGATCCAGAATCGGCGTTACGGATTCATCCAAACGATCCTCAACGGCTTGTTCGCGCATTAGAAGTTTATGAAGTCTCAGGCAAAACCCTAACGCAATTACGCGCTGAACCTAAGCCAGTACTCACCGCATTTGAGCTGATTAAAATAGGGCTTATTCCCGAAGACCGAGCCAAGCTTCACGCCCAAATTGGTAAACGTTTTACCTCCATGTTGGAGGCAGGGTTTTTATCCGAAGTAAAAACTCTATTTGAACAAGGTAACCTAACCGCCGATACCACCTCCATGCGCAGCGTAGGCTATCGCCAAGCTTGGCTCTTCTTAAATGGTGAGTACGACTACGATACCTTTGTATACAAAAGCCTTGTCGCCACTCGCCAACTGGCAAAACGCCAACTTACTTGGCTAAGAAAAGAAGCTGACCTAATTAAAATAGATCCTTATCAAACCAGCTCAAAAGAACGTTTAGAACGAGTGTTAGAGGTTTTGAAGGTGAAGTAAGGGGGGAAGAAGAGTAGTGCGGGTGGGCTTTTAGGTATGAGCAGGGTCAATATAGATTAAAATACTTGACCGTTATTAGGTTTGGTTACAATTATTTTTTATGAGAAAAAGAGGTTGTGTTACTCTGGGGAAATTAGAGTATCATTTACTGCCTAAACTGGATTCTTTTAGGTAAAATTACTTTTTGAGAAGTACTTTAAATTAACATTTTGGAATTTTTTTATGCCAGCACGTATTTTTTCAATAGCGAATCAGAAGGGCGGGACAGGTAAAACAACGCTTAGTATGAATTTTGCAGCCGGTTTGTCTAGGCATGGTAAGGTTTTGGTGATTGATGCAGATCCTCAAGGTTCAGCAGGCCAGTGGAGCTGTTTGTCTCCGGATCATCGTCCGTTTCCTGTTTCGGTTATTTCGATAGGCGGGAATTTGGCGCGTGAAGCAACGCGTTTTAGCCAAGATTATGATTTTTTGGTGATTGATTGTCCGCCTACCTTGGAAACAGATACGATGTTGTTAGCGATGAAGGTTTCGGATGTAATTCTTATTCCTGTACTGCCTTCTCCTGTTGATTTGTGGGCGAGTATTCGTTTGACGGAGGCCATTGAACAGGCCAAAATACATAATCGTAAGTTAAAGCCTTACATTGTTGTGAACCAGCTTGAACCAAGAAGCGCACTCTCAAAAGCGATGAAGCAGGCTTTAGAAGAGTTTGATATTCCATCCTTGAAAGAGGGAATTCGTCGCCGAGCGATTTATCGTAATGCGGCGGTAGAGGGTGCCAGTGTTTATTGTATGGGTAAACGTGGTGAAGCGGCTGCCCAAGAAATTGATGAAATTATTAAGGAAGTTTTATGACAAACAGTAATACAAAAGCAGATTCAAAATTAACACAAAGTTTACGTCGTGCGAAAAATCAAACAACCACTGCAAGTAAAGCTGAAGGCAGTAAGGCTACAGCGGTTAAAAAAGAGGTCAGTAAGCCAGCTCCGTCACCTAAAAAAGTCGAAGTTAAAAAGCCTGAACCGATCGTTGTTTCAGAGCGTGTTTGGCCAGACTAGGTATTTATCCGAAAATAAGAAGCCTGCGGTCTAAAAGAGATTTTATATCTATTTTAGACCGCAGGCTTTTTTATTTTTGAACGTTTTTCTGGTTAGACTTCAATATCTCCCCCCCTCTTTCTCTCTCTTTTTGTAGCTACTTGTGCAAAGTCTCACTTATCTTTATCGAATCGTTTATTTTGATTTGGGTGTTAATGCTTGCTGTGTAAAGGCGACTCCTTGCCATCCAGATTGTATAAAGTTTCGAATGTTTTGGTGGTCATCTCCGTTGGGATTTTGTAAAACATCTTGTGTGTAAAATTGACCAAATGCATTGAGCGTGGCTTGTTCTGACAGTTGGTTAAGCAGTCCAAAGGCAAAAATTTTGCAAGAGCCATTGTTGCTGTTTTCTGTGTTTAGAGTCTGGCCGTTTTTAAATTCAGTGGGGGTGAAATCGTAATTTTTTTCAATGACTTCAATTACTTTTTTAAAGTCAACGGGTGCTTGGTTTAGTTGTTGAATAAGCTGGTTTACTGAGTTTGAATTTGACATGAATTTTCCTTTTATTGAAATGTTTTAAATAAGTTTGGTTACACCATAAGCTGCCTCAAGAGAGTGTGCTTTTTTTAGGGTGGTTTGTGGTGTTAAGTAGGGGGTGGTTTGGTTTGTAAAGTGTGCTTTTCGGCATTGTTGCCAGAGTTTATTTTTTTCCCCCCCGCCTACGCTGTATAGGTGATTGATGGGCTGCTGGGTTTCTTGAAAGAGCTTGTTATAGGCTAATGATTCGATGTGTACCAACCCTTTGATTAGGTTTAAAAAGTAGTCTTGATGGGTTTTGAGTGCCGTCAGTTCTGTTGGTGAAGAGGCATGAAACACTAAAGGTTGTTTAGGTTTGATGGGCATTTTTGGCTTGAAGTGAATATCGGAAATAGGAAACCGTTCGCCTATCGAATTAAGGGGGTAGTAGCGGTCGGTTATATTCAGGTCGCTGGCACTTAAAGGGTCTAGACTTTTGATTAAATATTTTATTTCGAGCAGGCTGTAGGCGTTTAAGAGTACGGCTCCACCGGAGTTGGAGGCACCGCCTACCAGCCAGTTATTTTTGAGTTTATGGCTGTAAATTCCATATTTTTTATTAAAAATGGGCTTGGATGTAATCATTTTGATGGCGAGAGTAGAGCCTAGAGAGATTACGGTATCGCCCGTTTGGGATGCTCCTGAGGCTAAAAAGCCTGCAATGCTATCGGTGGTGCCTGCATGAACTTTTAAAGAGGGAGAAAAGCCGTATTGAGTGGCGAGTTGTGTCGTGATATTGCCTAAGTGGGTTCCGGGTGCAACAACTTTGGGTAGAGGAATTGGGGCAAGTAGTTGTTTAATCCAGTTTGGCCATTGTTGGCTTTGAGCGTTGTAGCCAAGTTTGAGTGCATTATTTTCATCGGTAATATTGAGGCTACCGCATAGGTAATGGTTTAAAAAATCAATTTGATGGCAGATGATAGGGGGGGGGGGAATATTTTTTTGTTGATGCTGATTAAGTAAAAATATGGCTTTTGCTAGGGTGCTGGATGCACCTTGTGCTGGAGTTTCTGGGTCAAATCCTTCGGATTGTTGAATTTGCAGGGCTTCTTGAACGGCTTGCTGGTTGTTGTACATAAGCGCGTTAGTGAGTGCGTTTCCTTGTGTAGAGCAGAGTAATACGCTGGATGATGTTGCATCGATGATTAGGTTTGAAATTTTAGTTAAATCAATTGCTTGCGATAGTTTTGTTAGAAGCGTATTTAGAAGTGTTATCCAGTGGCTGGGCTGTTGTATGGTGGGTTCGATGTGTTGTGTGCTTAAGAGAACGGACTCGGAGTGCCAGATTTTGTCATTGAGTGTGTGGGGATTTTTTTCAACAATCACTCCGCGAATACCTGAAGTACCCATATCGATTCCCAATATAAAAATAGAGGGTGATGTTTGAGGGGAGTGTTGTGGCATGTTGATTTATTCCTTTCTACTTCATTTTTGTGCTCATTATAAAGGGAGTGTTTAAGATAGTGGAGTAAGGAGGGGGTAAATTCAAAATAATGTTTAAAATAGATGCATGAATCATGTAATTTTATGAAAATGGAGGAAGGATAAAAGGTACAATTATTCGGATATAGTTAATCAATATCATCTTTTAAAAATTCGTGTTTTGGAGCCGTAAAATACATGAACGAGTTACAGCAGGTTTTACTTATCTTCGCCATTGTGGTGGTTATTGGTCTTTATTTTTTGAGTCGTAGCCGACAAGCGGCACTTAAAAAAGAGGCGGATAAACAAGGGAAAGCACAAAAAAAAGATGCCTCGGATGCCTCTTATCAAAAAGCATCTCAAGCCTTAAATGAATTGGGTGAGCCGCATATCCCCGTATCAAAAAATACTGAAGTCCGTATTGCAAAAAATGAAGAGGAGTTGGTGGCTCCTGAGGTAAATGAGAATCAAGGGGTATTGCCATTTAGTGAGCCGTTGGAGGCTGTTGAGTCCTTTGCTGGGAAGGCTTCTAAGGAAGATCCTGAGAAAAACCTTAAAAAAGAGGGGGCTCAAGAAGGCTTAGGGCAGGAGCATCTACCTGAAGAGCTCAATAACAGTACGGAAAATGAGAGTACGGTAGATAAAAATCCGCTGGGTGGAAAGCATCATGTGTTGGAGGTTGAAGATATGGGCATGATGAAGGGGGGATATCAATACGTTGCACCGGAACATGAAAAACCCTCTTTTGGCATTCCAGACGAAGAACCACCCGTTATTGAAAGCAGTGTGGAGAAAAAAGAGCCTCAGGTATTTGTTATTTTAGTCATGAGCACGGGTCAAGAGTTTTCGATGCAGGAGATGAATCATGCTTTATTAGGGGTT
>WFQP01000034.1 GCA_015487015.1 Thiomicrorhabdus sp. | reverse complement strand
TTGGCGTGTGAAAATCATAGTGTCACGGTGGTGGATTTAGATCGACTACGTTTACAGCGACTGCAAGACCGTTTGGATATTCAAACAATTTGTGGCCATGCCTCACACCCAGATATTTTAGAGCAGACAGGGCTAGAGGATGCTGACTTATTGATTGCCGCGACTCAAAATGATGAAACCAATATATTAGCTTGCCAAATTGCACATATTAATCATAAAGCCGTGACTAAAATTGCACGGGTTCGAGCGCAATCGTATTTAAATCATCCTGAATTGTTTAATAGGGATGTCGAATCAGGTTGTGTGCCGATTGATGTATTAATTAGCCCAGAAAGCTTAGTAAAAGACTATATTCTACAACTCATTGAATACCCTGGTTCATTGCAGGTAATCAACTTTGCCGAAGGAAAAGTACGACTCGTTGCTGTTAGAGCAGAAGAGAGCGGCCTCTTGGTGAATAAAAAGATAGGCCTAATTAAAGAGCATTTGCCTGAAAATATTAAAACACGTATTGTGGCCATCTATCGTAAAAATGAAATTGTGATGCCCACCGCAGATGTGATTATTAAAGAGGATGATGAGGTCTTTTTCTTGGCAGAATCGGCGCATATTTCAACCATTGTGTCGGAGTTAAGACAACGAAAAGCCCGCCCTTCTCGTAATATTATGATTGGAGGGGGGGGT
Source organism: Thiomicrorhabdus sp. (assembly GCA_015487015.1). Classification (GTDB taxonomy): domain Bacteria; phylum Pseudomonadota; class Gammaproteobacteria; order Thiomicrospirales; family Thiomicrospiraceae; genus Thiomicrorhabdus. The sequence continues at coordinate 3,572 of WFQP01000034.1, read as the reverse complement.
AATATTGGATTTAGTTTGGCGCAGGCACTTGAAAAAGATCACCAAGTAAAGTTAATTGATCGCAGTATTCAGCAGGCACGACAAAATGCAGAGATTTTAGAAAAAGCCATTATTATTCATGGCGACGTTTCGGATAAAGATTTGTTGCTGGAAGAGAATATTGATGAAATTGATCTTTTTATTGCAGTCACTAATAACGATGAAGCCAATATTATTTCAGGCATGTTGGCTAAAAAACTCGGTGTAAAACGTGTCATTGCGTTGGTGAATAACCAGTCGTATGTTGAATTGATTCAACGTAATAGTATTGATATTGCCATTTCAGCAGACAGTATTACCACCAGCCATTTACTGCATTATATGCGAAAAGGGGATACGGTTAAGGTGGCGACCTTACGCCGTGGTACTGCCGAAGCGATGGAGGTGATTGCGCATGGTAGTGAAAATAGCTCTGAGATTATCGGGAAAAAAATTGGCGATATTCCTTGGCCTCAGGACATTACGATTGGTTGCATTATTCGAGAAGGTAACGTGCTGATTGCCCATCGAAATTTAATCATTGAAGCAGAAGACCACGCTATTATCTTTATTTCAAACACCGACAGTGCCGCTGAAGTGTTAACGATGTTCTCCCCTGAAGTGAAAAAAAGTTGGTTTTAATTCATGCACTCTAAAATGATTTTAAAAGTATTGGGCTTATTGCTGATGTTATTCAGTTTAAGCCTTGTGCCACCTATTTTGGTGGCTTTGATCTATCAAGATGGCGCGTTAACCGAGTTTTTAAAGGTGTTAATTACCGTTCTTATTCTAGGGCTACTGCTTTGGTATCCCGTTCATAATCACAATCGTGATTTAAAAATTCGAGATGGCTTTTTAATTGTGGTGATGTTCTGGACAGTATTAGGCTTTGTTGGTGCTTTGCCTTTTTATCTATTAGAAGAGCTGGGGCCATTGAGTTTAACCGATGCCATTTTTGAGTCTTTTTCGGGGTTGACTACGACAGGTGCGACCGTTATTACAGGACTCGATAGTTTGCCTCATGCTATCTTGTGGTATCGCCAGCAACTGCAATGGATGGGCGGTATGGGGATTATTGTATTGGCCGTTGCTATCTTACCTATGCTGGGGGTTGGAGGAATGCAGCTCTACCGAGCCGAAACCCCTGGCCCGATGAAAGACTCTAAAATTGCTCCTCGAATATCCGAAACCGCCAAAGCGCTTTGGTATATCTATGCGGGATTAACACTGGCCTGTGCGGCGGCCTATTGGGTGGCAGGAATGGACTGGTTTGATGCTTTTGGCCATAGTTTTTCAACCGTGGCCATTGGTGGTTTTTCCACACATGATAGTAGCATTGGTTACTTTGATAGTGTGGCAATTGAAGGGGTAGCGATCTTTTTTATGTTTTTAGCCGGCATCAATTTTGCCTTACATTTCAGTGCATTTAGGCAAATGAATGGCTTTGCTTATTTTCGAGACCCCGAGTTTAAGGCGTATTTAGGCATTTTGCTTGCAGGCATATTAATCGTCACGCTGTATTTGTATTATCAACAGGTGTACCCCACGTTTGAAGAGGCGGTGCGTTATGGTGTGTTTCAAACGGTTTCTATTGCCACCACAACAGGGTTTGCCAATGCTGATTTTTCTGCTTGGCCTGCTTTTTTACCCTTTATGCTGATTTTTATGAGTTTTATTGGAGGGTGTGCAGGGTCAACAGCAGGAGGGATGAAAATGATTCGTTTTGTCCTGCTCTTTAAACAAGGCATGAGGGAGATTAAAGGATTATTACACCCCAATGCCATTTTGCCCGTTAAGCTCAGTGGTAAAAGTATTCCTGAAAAAGTGATGACCGCCGTTTGGGGTTTCTTTGCCGTGTATGTATTTACCTTTACTGTGTTAATGTTAGCAATTATGGCTCTGGGGGTGGATGAAGTCACGGCCTTTTCCTCCATGGCTGCGATGATGAATAATTTAGGCCCTGGATTGGGCGATGTATCAGATAACTTTCAGTCTATGAGTGACCCCGTTAAATGGATTTTAACCTTTGCGATGTTGCTCGGACGCCTAGAAATTTTCACTTTATTGGTGCTGTTTACAGCCGCCTTTTGGCGAAAATAAAGAGAAATTTTGGATAAAAAATGAAGAATAACAGTGCAAAAAAGTGGGATGAAAAATACCAGACAGCCAATTTACAAAGTCGTGCAAATCCCTGCTATGTCTTAAAACAGCACAGTCATCTACTGCCCTTTTATGGTCAAGCGTTAGAGCTAGCGTGTGGCTTGGGGGGCAATGCCCGATTTTTGGCTCAGTGCGGTTTGCAAACCCATGCATGGGATATTTCAGATACCGCGTTGACCTTATTAAACAACTGGGCGAACTTAAATCAGTTACCAATTGAACCATTATTAACCGATTTAGAGCAGATGATTTTGCCCTATCAACAATACGATGTGATTGTGATCAGCCGTTATTTAGATCGTGATTTATTTGCAGGCATTGAACAAGCGTTAAAACCGAATGGTTTACTGTTTTATCAAACATTTTTAGTTCCCCCTCATGAAAATGCCCCTCAAAATCCAAGCTTTTATGTACACTCGGGCGAGCTGAACCAGACATGGCCAAGCTTGATCACGGAGGTGTATGGCGAAGGGTGGCTTACACCTGAAAGTCAAGAGATGGATGCTCCTGAATTTAAACAGCGTTACGCTTGGTATGTGGGTCGAAAACCTTAGTGAGATCGCTCAAATTAAGTACGGCCATGATCGGGTTTATACTGGCGATTGTTGGTACGGCTCTTTTTTCTCTTAAGTCTATTTTTATTAAACTGGCGTATATTGAAGGACTCAATTCCGACAGTGTACTCATGCTACGGATGGCGCTTGCATTGCCGATTTATTTGGTGATTTTAGCATGGTTAATGCGTTATAAAACACGGCCGGCCGTCTTATCAAATCGTTTGCTTAACATTACCTTTTTAGGCTTTATTGGTTACTACCTCTCCTCATGGCTGGATTTAAAAGGATTGGAAATGATCAGCGCTTCCCTAGAGCGTCTTACTTTGTTTACCTACCCTTTTCTGGTCGCGATACTGGGCGCACTGTTTTTTAAAACCCCATTAACGCGTAAAATTATTTTAGCCTTAATCATTTCTTATGGCGGACTGTGGCTGGTTTTTTTCCAAGAATTGAGCGTGTCAGGAGAGCCGATTTTTTTAGGGACGCTCTTCGTTTTTTTAGCGGCTCTGAGTTTTTCATTTTATGTGTTATTCGGCAAAAAAGTGATTCATGAAGTTGGAAGCCTATGGTTTACCAGTCTTGCCATGGCGATTTCCAGCATTTTTGTGTTAATGCACTTTGCCATCATTGGAGACTTTAGCACCTTACACATTACCCCTTTAGCGTGGTTATGGTTGGTGCTGTTAGCCATTTTCAGTACCGTCATTCCCAGCTTTATGATTAGTGAGGCTATTGCGAGAATTGGCCCCGCACAAACGGGTATTGTTGGTATTTTAGGCCCCATTGTTACCATGGGGCTGGCCATTTATGTGTTAAACGAAGTGTTTACTCTTTGGC
>WFQP01000033.1 GCA_015487015.1 Thiomicrorhabdus sp. | reverse complement strand
TTATAGACCTTGGCAACGGCCTTAGAGACTATGAAGGCGGCACAGGCACCCTTGCTGATGGGGTTATTGGCAACAGTGTATTGACAACACAACTATTTCGCATCACAGACAACACCTCCATCACCGTTTTTTTAGATGATTACTATGCAATAAACAGCGTCTCATTATTTGGTGGCCCTACAAGCAATGTGATTCCTGGTCAAATTACAGAGGCAACCTTTACGTTTCCGAACTTATATTTAGGATCCACTAAAACGGGAATACCTTTTGGTGACCTCAACTCAGAAGGTACTCCTGTTAATGATCTGTTTGAATTCAATTACTATGAACCCTATTACCCTGAATTTGGAAACTTTAGACCACCCGGCTACCTTTATGAATACAATGACTTCATGCCTTTCGTGAATCAATTTACGATTTCAAACATTTCTGGTGACTGGGGTGGTTATTACAGCATCACCGAAATTCAAGTATCTGCGGTACCAGAACCATCCACCTATGCCCTCATGTTAGGCGGTTTAGGATTGGTTGGTTTTATGGCCATGAGACGTCGTCATACGGCTTAGTTAAGCTAAACAGATAAAAAAAACACCATAGCCCTTAAAAGCGTCTTTTGACGCTTTTTTTATGCCTGCTTTTCAAAATCCCTTTATACTACCTGCCATTATTACCCTATGGAAGTTGAACATGTCTCCTGATCTATTAACCCAAGTGATTCTTCCCGCCTCGCTGTTTATCATTATGTTTGGCATGGGACTCTCTTTAAAAATAGTGCATTTCCAAGCTGTCCTACAAGCCCCTAAAGCGGTTGCTGTTGGTATGTTTGCACAAATGATGTTACTGCCACTGCTGGCATTTTTAATTGCGACTTTATTTTCATTACCCGCTGAAATAGCGGTTGGTTTGATGATTATCGCACTGGCACCCGGCGGGGCAACCTCCAACCTATTCACCTATTTAGCCAAAGGGGATGTCTCTTTATCCATTAGCTTAACGGCAGTAACCAGCTTAATTACTCCCTTTACCCTTCCAATAATGGTTGCATTCAGTATGATCTATTTTATGGGAGACGGTGCCTCTTTTACACTACCTATTATTCCAACCATATTACAGCTTTTTATTATTACACTGCTGCCTGTTGCTTTAGGCATGTGGGTGCTTTCTCGCTGGGAGCGTATGGCACAAAAAATAGAACAAGCCCTAAAGTGGTTTTCAGTACTCTTTTTAGCGCTGATTATTGCGCTCATCGTACTCAAAAATATAAATCAAATGGGGACGTTCTTTGCTCAAGCCGGGCTGGCGACACTTTTTCTTAATGTCAGCGCACTGTTCATGGGCTATCAACTGGCAAAGTGGACGAAACTGTCTCAGCCTCAAGCAACCTCCATTGGCTTTGAAGTGGGCATTCAAAACGGCACCTTGGCACTGGTGGTCGCAGGCACTCTGATAGGCAATGAAGCCATGATGATTCCTGCGGTGACTTACTCTATTTTGATGTTTTTTTCAGGCGGGTTATTTGGCTGGTGGCTGCAAAAAAAAAGGGGCTAAAAAGCCCCTCTTTACATCCATTATAGCTGGTCTGGTGTCAGCTCTACTTGCTCTAAAAAATGCCTCAATCGAGTCACTTCCGATTTATCTGAAATTTCATGCCCGTGATGCGGAAGGCTTAATGAAATTTCAATGTCATTCATCTTTACTTTAGCATGATTGTTTTTAGATAAATCAATCTCTGCCCCATAGTGCTCTAAGGCATGAGACAGCTTTTTCCAATCCAAATTGGTGGCGATTGGGTGTGCAAATACTTTTTCTAAAATTACTTTGTGTTTATGGCTCATAATGCCCTCCTTTAGGTAAAAAAATCATCTCTCTTTCTTTCATTATACGCCTAAAAAACTCATTCTATACAGCCTAACTGCTGTTGTGTTTCATCTAAACGTTCAACCGTTCCCACATCGGACCAATACCCTGTATACAGAGCACCTGAGACTTGCTTTTGTTGCATCGTTTCTCTTAAAATAGGCGCCAATTTCAGAAATTCAACGGGGCGATGTTTAAACAGATCGGGCGATAAAACGCTTAACCCTGCAAAGGTGTCATGCCCCATCTCCATCACGTACTGATCTTCCGTCAACCCAAAATCTCCCGTTTGATTGTGCGCAGGGCTAGGTACTAAAATCAGATGGGCTAAACAGGCGGGGTCTTCCATCATTTTTTGTGCTTGATTCAATAAGGTTTCAAATGGAAAGTCACAATAGACATCACCATTAACCACCAAAAACGGGGCATCCCCCAGTAAAGGAAGTGCCTTAATAATCCCCCCTGCGGTTTCCAGTCCCCCTTCGGGTTCTGGTGAGTAGTGAATGTTAATCCCCCAGCGTTCACCTGTGCCCAACTGCTCCTCCAGTACACCTCCTAACCAAGCATGATTGATTACAATTTCGGTAATGCCGATAGCGGCCAATTTTTCAATATGGTATTCAATCAAAGGTTTGCCACACACGGGAATCAACGGTTTGGGCAACGTATCGGTTAAGGGACGTAAACGATTGCCACGCCCTGCGGCTAAAATCATCGCCTTCACAGGAGAGGGTTTTATAGGTGCTTTCATTTTAGGTTTTCCAAGCTGGGCAGCACTCTGTTTTCAATTAGCCGCACTAAATCCGTCATGTCAGAATAGTTCGCTCCCACTTGTACGATGTAATCAAGGGTAAGCGGAATGTCGTTTAAATACCCCTCTTTACCATCTCGGTGGTTTAAGCGTGCAAAAATACCACTGGCTTTTAAGTGACGTTGAATACCCATTAAATCCATCGATTTTTGAAACGCGATCCACTCATCTTTTCGTATCAGGTTTTGAGTACACAACTGTAAAAAATAAGCGCGTTGCCATTCGGTCACCTGCTCGACTGGCCAAGCAATATAACAGTCTCGCAACAGCGAGACTGCATCGTAGGTTAAAGGGCCTTGAACTGCGTCTTGAAAATCTAAAATACCGGGGGAACTGCTGGTATTCACCATTAAATTACGACTGTGGTAATCACGATGCACATACACCTGAGGTTGTGCCAAGGCCGAGTGCTGTAAATGTGTTTTAACCGATTGCCACTGCTGATTTTCAATCTTATTTAACGAGAGATTTAAGTGCGATCCCAATAACCAGTCTGAAAACAGGTTCATCTCTGTCTCCAATAACGGTGCATCGTACTCTGGTAAGTTGTTCGCCAGCTTTTGCCCCTTGCTTTGCAAAGTTACCAAAGCGGTTAACGCCTGTTGATACAGCGCATCCGCTTCCTGTTCTGTGGCCGTAGCCAGTGCGGATAAATAGGTTACATCCCCCAAATCGGTTAATAATAAAAACCCTTGTTCAAGGTTTTGAGCCAACACTTCAGGCACCTGTAATCCCATCTTCGCCAACTGTTGCGAAATACGAATAAACGGACGACAATCTTCAAACTCAACGGGGGCATCCATAATAATATACGATGTTTGATCACAATATTTTTCTCCCCCCCCTTCTTCTCGCCTCTCTTCGAGGGTCGTTTGAATCCGAAAGTAGCGTCGAAAGCTGGCATCATTGGAGGCTGGCAAGGGGGGGGAAATTTTTTGTTGGGCAAACATCGGCAGCTGAGAGACCCAGCTCAACATCGTTTCAAATCTTTCAGTCATTTCAAGAATACTCGGTTAAAATAAGCAATCCATGAATAATTAATGATTATCCTCTTGATGTCAAACGTTGCGCTACAATTTAAATCACTCTTTTTAAATTTCTCCCCCCCCCTCTCATGGTGTTTTCAAACTGTGGGTGCAGTGTTATTAACCGGATTCTCGCTGCAAAGCATGGCGATGAAGACCAATCCGCCCCCTCAAATTGCTTCCCCCCCTTGTGCACCGCCTCTCATTGCCCCTTTACAGCTCTCGCCACAAACCTTCTCAAAAAACAAAGCGGTAATAGTTAACTTAAATCCATCCGTTAAACAGCTTGAAGCCAACCAACTGGAGCAACCCTCGCCTAATCGCTACCTATTTAAAGGGGAGGCTAAATTTACCCAGCCCAATTTGGTGGTACTCAGTGATCAAATGCTATTTGATAAAGCCCAACAAACGGCTCAATTTAAAGGGCATGTTGAAATTCATCAACCCGATATATTGCTCATGGCCAACCAAGTGGATATGAGTGAAATAGAACAGACCTCAAAACTTAAAGAGGCTCGCTATCAAATTCTGCCCAGCCGTATGTATGGTCAAGCCAGTCAAATTTTATTAGAGCAACAGTCTTCTAAAACCACGCTGAATCAAGCCACGCTTACAGCCTGCACACAATCGCCTGAACAGTCGCTCACTTGGCAGCTGAAATTTGATGAGGTTGAAATCAATCAACAGACTGAGCAGGTGGTGGCTCGTAATGCCCGACTGTTAATTAAAGATATCCCTGTTCTGTACACCCCCTATTTTGCATACAGTTTAGCTAACCGAGCGAGTGGCTTTTTATTTGCCTCACTGGGGAGCATTAAGTCCGTCACTCAAAAAGACCTTTTGCAGTTTATTAAAATTCCCTATTTTTTCAATCTTGCACCCAATATGGACAGCACCTTAACGGTGATTCCGATCGATAAACGCGGCGTAATTTTGGATAATGAGTTTCGTTACCTCGACCGAACACACTCACTCAAACTGGATCTATCCTCCATTCAAGATCAGCTCACCTCAAAAGAGGGGCTCAGTACGGCCGATTCTGCAGGCAATGTCACTTATGATCAAAAAATCACCCATCGCTGGCGTGCCAGCCTCAATGCCAGACAAAACTGGGGAGAAGGACTTACCAGCAGCATTGTGTGGCACGAAGCCTCCGATGAAAACTTTTACGCTGATATTCCCGTACAGTCTCAATATAAAACGGTCACACAGATCCCCAGAAACCTTAAACTCAATTATCAAAAAGACAACTTACAAACTTATGTGCAAGCATCCAGCTATCTGCGCCTGAGAAATGCACCATTAAACTATGAGAAACGCCCTGAAGTAGGATTACGCTATCGTCATCAAGTCGATGATTTCAGCTTTAATATTCAAAGCAGTATGACCGACTTTGTACTTCCTATTTCATCTACTACCAAGCCTGAAGCGTTACGCTTTAACATCAACCCCTCGATTGAATATCAGCTCAACCAATCTTATGGTTTTGTTAAAGCCACAGTGGTCGGCAATCAAACGATGTATCAAATGCAGGACAATGCCGGCAACACAACCGGTGCAACCTCACACAGTCTGTTTGTGCCACAATTTGCCTTAAAAGGTGGCTTAATTTTTGAACGCCCCATCACTTTTTTTGGGAAAACATATACACAAACCCTCGAACCTGAAATGCAATATCTATACACCCCTTATCAAAACCAAGACAATATTCCCTTGTTTGATACTGGTAATCGAAGCCTTGCGTTCAGTAACTTATTTGCGATTAATCGCTTTAGTGGCTCTGATCGTATTGGCGATGCCAATCAAGTCACCACTGCCTTAACCACTCGATTTTTAAACTCAAATGGTCGCCAAGTGATGGATGCGGGCGTAGGACAAATTGTTTATTTTGAAGACCGCCGTGTTGGCTTAACCAGCACCAACCCTCAAACCAACTCAAGCTCTGATATCTTTTTAAAATTGGGACTCAATGTCGGCGCGCTCAATGTTTCATCCACCCTGCAATTTACTCAACAAAAACACAATTTATTGCATGCCAATAGCCGACTCAAATACCGTTCACCACAATATGGCACACTACTGGCTAACTATGCCCTATCTAATAATGACACCGACGCTCAAAAAGAGACTTTAAGCATGGGGGGCTATACCCAATTAGCGCAAAACTGGCAAGTTGGCGTTTATCTCAATTATGACCTGTATAATGAACAACTCTACCAAGGTAACCTTGGGTTACGGTACGACGCCTGTTGCTGGGCCATTGAATTTATGACAGAGCGTACACAACTTGATAATGGCTTGTATAATGACGAATTCAAACTGCAATTTGAGTTAAAGGGCTTAAGCAGCTCAAATCAAGCCTTTAAGAAAGACTTAGCTAAAAAATTAAAATTTTAAAAAATACGGTTCAAACAGGCATACGATTAAAAAATGAATACGATGACACAGACTATGAAACAGCTTTTATCCAAACTACTCTTCGCATGTTTTTTCATGTTCTCATGGCCGCTCGCCGTACAAGCCGATACCTTAATTGATCGCATCGTGGCCGTAGTCAACAATGACGTTATTTTAAAAAGTGAATTGAATGAACACATGCTTTCTCAACAGCAAGCGTTGGCCAGTCAGGGAATCCCAATGCCCAGTGCCGATATTTTGCAACAAAAAGTATTGGATTCACTTATTTTAGAAAAACTGCAACTGGAACGCGCGAAGCAGCTTGGCATTGAAATTTCTGATGAACAGATCACAGAACAACTTGAAAAAATTGCTACACAAAATGATATGAGTGTAATCGCCCTTAGAAAACGTTTAAACCTTGAAAACCCAAATGGGTTTAATGCGTTACGTAACCAAATTAAAACCCAAGCCACCATTCAAAAAGTACGTGAGGCCGAAATTCTGAGCCAAACACAGGTATCAGAGTCTGAAATTAAAAACCTTATCAACCGCCAAGCACTTAAAAACATTCAGGAGTCCTTACAGCTTGGACATATATTAATTGAACTACCCAATTCACCCACGCCACAACAACGTCAAACAGCCTTAGAGAAAGCACAACAAATTCATCAACGCCTAGAAGCAGGGGAAGACTTTCGCCAATTAGCCGTTCAATACTCAGATGGAAACAACGCCTTAAAAGGCGGCGAACTAGGATGGTTAAAGCCCTCCGAGATCCCTTCATTTTTTAATGAAGCTATTGCGGGGCTTTCCCCGGGTGACATCAGCCCTGTCATTCAAAGTCCCAACGGGTTTCATATTGTCAAACTGATTGATAAAAAAGAGACTGGCGCATCAAACAGTACCCAAACGTACCACCTTCACCGCTTTATTTTGCCCAGTGACAACGCTCTGCAACAAGAAAAACCTAAAGAACTATCTAAACTGGTTACCTCACTGCATAGCATCGACGACTTTAATGCGCTTAAGGCACACTTTCCTGAAATTCCTAAAGAGGTAAACCAACAAAGTGATTTAGGCTGGCGCTTACTCAAGGAGTTGCCCAAAGCTTTGCAAGAAAAAGTGCAAACCTTACAGCCTAACCAAGCCCTTGAACCCCTTCCGACACAACAAGGCTGGATGGTTCTGTTTTTAGAGGCGATCAAAAATACACCGCTTAACTCAGAAAACTTACAACAACAAGCGATGCAAGAAATTCGTATGCGTAAAGCCAGCGAGATGTTTGAGCGCTGGTTACAGCGTCTAAAAGATGAAGCCTTTATTGAAATTAAGCTCAATGATTACGAATAAACGGGCTTAATATGACACACCACACACCTCCTCAACCAGTAATCATTCAACGATTTGTTATCACATCGGGTGAACCCGCTGGAATTGGTCCAGACCTTGTTTTACAACTGGCACAATCCGATTGGCCGATGGAACTGGTGGTTATCGCCGACCAAGCCCTGTTAACTCAACGCGCCAAGATGCTCGGATTATCGATCTCTTTTAAAACGTATCAAGCCAATCAACCACCCGAGCCAAGCCAAAAAGGTCAAATTACCTTACTGCACATTGACACAGCTGTGCCCGTTCAAGCAGGTCAACTCAGTGTAGAGAATGCGGACTATGTAATTACCATGTTAAAAACCGCCATTCAAGGCTGTTTAAACCATGAATTTTCTGCCATGATTACTGGCCCAATTCATAAAGGTATTATTAACGAATCAGGCCTACCTTTTACAGGGCATACCGAACTGTTGGCTGAGGAGAGTCACACACAACAAGTGGTCATGATGCTGGCGACCCCCGGCTTAAGAGTGGCACTGGTGACCACACACCTGCCACTATTGGATGTGCCGAAAGCCATTACACCAACCCTGTTAACCGACGTTTTGCACATTACGCATCACGCCTTAACACACCAGTTTGGCATTAAAGACCCAACCATATTGGTTGCAGGCTTAAACCCCCATGCGGGAGAAGATGGTCACATGGGGCGAGAGGAGATTGATGTAATTTGCCCAGTATTGGAAACACTCAAACCAAACATGACGTTAGAAGGCCCTCTTCCTGCCGACACACTTTTTACCCCCAACTATTTAAAGCGAGCCGATGCCGTGCTGGCGATGTATCACGATCAAGGTTTACCCGTTTTAAAACACATGGGCTTTGGTAATGCCGTTAATGTTACATTAGGGTTGCCTTTTGTTCGCACCTCAGTCGATCATGGCACCGCCTTATCGCTTGCTGGCACGGGTCAAGCCGATGCACAAAGTTTTCGATACGCCCTAAGCGTGGCACAAGAAATGACGCAACCCCCCCCTTACTCCCCTCCTAGCTCTTAGAGAACCACTGAATGGCAAAATATACAGCAAAACATGCTTCAGGACGTCCAAGCACTCATAAACATAAAAAACAGTTTGGACAAAACTTTTTAAACAACGGTCGAATCATTGATCAAATTGTGGCCTCAATTCGTCCCCAAGAAAACGATCATATGGTCGAGATTGGCCCGGGTGAAGCCGCCTTAACTCGCCCTCTAATTGAGCGTGTTAAAAAACTAGACATCATCGAGATTGATAACGATCTAATTGCGCCTCTAAAAATTCAGTTTGCAACCAAACCGGCTTTTAATCTACACCACACCGATGCACTCAAATTTGACTACGGTACACTGCTCTCAAAGACCGAGTCTAACGACAAACAGTCGTTGAGAATCGTAGGTAACCTACCTTACAATATCTCAAGCCCACTCATGTTCCACCTACTGACCTACGCACACTGTATTCAAGATATGCATTTTATGCTGCAAAAAGAGGTGGTGGATCGCATTACAGCACAGCCCGGTATTAAAGCCTACGGACGTTTAAGTGTGATGTTGCAATACAGCTGCCAAACTGAATCGCTGTTTACCGTTGGCCCAGAAAATTTTACCCCCCCCCCTAAAGTAGAGTCTGCGATTGTGCGTTTAATTCCACACGCAACGCTCCCTTTTGTGGCCGACGATGACAAAGCCTTTCGTGATATCGTAAGGCAATCGTTTAGCCAAAAACGTAAAACACTTCGCAATAACCTCAAAGGTTGGTTAAGTGTCGAACAAATTGAAGCTTGTGATCTTGAGCCAGCTACCCGCGCAGAAACCATTCCTGTTGAAGGCTTTGTGAAGCTGGCAAACCTCTATTTTCAACACGGAAAATTCTCTTCTTAACTTCACTCTTACTGAGGCGTTAAACACAATGACTACCTATGTGATTGGCGATTTACAAGGCTGTTACGATGAACTTCAAGCCCTGTTAAAACACATTGACTATCAACCCAAGCAGGATTTTTTGTGGTTTGCTGGGGACATTGTCAATCGAGGTCCCAAATCATTAGAGTGCTTACACTTTGTGAAACAACTCGAACAACAGGGTCAAGCCAAAATCGTCTTAGGCAATCATGACCTACATCTATTAGCCGCTTACGCAGGCTTTGACAAATTTCTCTCAAAGTCCGATACTCTCCAAGAGATATTGCAATCCGAAGAAGCCGAAGAACTCATTGACTGGCTAAGAAAACAACCCTTAATGGTCAAGCACCCTGTTTACAATACCGTCATGGTACATGCAGGCATTCCACCTCAATGGAGCATTAAGGCAGCTCAGGGGTATGCCAAAGAGGTCGAGACCCTTTTACAAAGTGAGGACTGGAAAAACGCACTGGTCAACCATCTGTTTGGTAATCAACCCAATGAGTGGCAAGAGACACTTTCAGGTTGGGATAGAGCACGCTATATTTTGAATGCATTCACAAGAATGCGCTATTGTGATGCCAATGGAGCTCTCGAATTTTCATTAAAGTCGGCACCTGAAAGTGATCAAAAGCGCCAAGAAGCCTTTCCTTATGAACCTTGGTTTGTATTTTCAAATCGAAAAAATAAAGCGTATGAAATCTTTTTTGGGCACTGGTCGACACTGGGTGAGATTGATGCCTACCAAGTTCACTCAACCGATACGGGCTGTTTATGGGGGGGGAAATTAACCGCCTATGCCCTCGAAACCAAGCAACGTTTAACTATAAAATGCAGCCAGCAATGCCAACCTAAAAAAAGGTCTAAAAAATCATGAGTGCATTAGAAACCCCTCATTTATCAGAACAAAATGAAGCTCAAACGGAGCGCATTCCTTCACCACAAGAGATGTTAACGCGCCTTCACCAAATAGACCCCAAGGATTTTGACATCAAAACCATTGCCGACCAATTAAAAGGCAATAAAGTTTGGGTCTCTATTTTAACCCTTCCTGTCAGTGCGACACTACTGGCGGTATTTACTCTCTTAGGAGCATTCCTCTTTGACAGCCCCATTATCAGCTTTCTAATTACGGCAGCACTTCTCTTTTGGGTGGGCAAGCTCTTTGATAATCAACAACAAATTTACACCATTGCTGCAAGGCAAGAGGTGATGCAACGTATTGCCAATATTGAAGAAGGATTTGGACTGCTGCCACACTTTAAAGCTTTTTTACCTGAAAAATACCGCCACTTATGGCAATCGGTTCGTAAAGGCAATTACATTTACATAGAACAATATGTTCAAGCTATTTTATTACTGCAAAAAAAACTCGATTCTGAAAAGTTTACCGCCATCTGGTATCTCACCTATCCGGAAATAGATCCTGATAGCCCTGAGTATATTGAGAAAGGAGAGGATAAAACATTAGAGGTGTAATTTAGAAGCCTTCATCAAACACTCTTTACTGCTGCGTATCTAAAATACTGTCTTCCACCTCAAACAGAGGTTGGCTTTTTTTCTTAAGATTGCTTTTGAGCTCTGATACCTTAGGATTTTCCCAAGGCCCTGTCACGTTATACCGAAACGTTACCAAATTCTCATTTACCCCTGGCAGCACCTTCATTACCGAATAAACAGCCAAAGCCGCCAATGGATTGGCATAGCCCGCAAGCGCGGCAATAGTTGGAATGGCAGCACCAATGGTAGGCGTCACATACGCTTTTAATTTAAAGGTCTCTTTTAAAAGATCCACTTGTCCAAATAGAGCCACACTCGCTGAGGGTGCTTTTAAACCAAAGGAATCCAACTGTAAAACTCCCGATTTAAGCTGTGCTTGTCCTTTAATTTGATCGTACACCATGCCTTTATTGGTGACATCCTTTAAGTCGAGTTTTAAACGCCTTGCTAAAGACTCCACACTTAATAAACCAATCAATCGTGCAAAGCCTGGTTCAATGTCCTCAATCATGCCCTCTTCTAACTCAAAGTTAACTTGACCTATCGCGGCTTTACTTGAAAAACACTCCAACGCACCCGTCCAAGAAAGCGTGGTATCCACTTTAGCTTTTTTACCCGTAAAGCCCTGCTTAAGCTGAATAAAGCGGAGTAACTCTTCTACTTTTTTAGAGCGAAGCGCTAGAGATAACGTACTTTTATTACTCCCTTTATCAAATAAATATTGCCCTGTTAAAGTGCCCGCCCCCTTACCAAACGCACCGTTTAAATCTGAAATAGTTAAACGCGATGAACTATCCATTAAATGAAATTGCAATGAATCCACTAAATAACCACTGAGTTCAATCTGTTTTCCTGTAAAAAGTACTTCTGGCCACAAAAATGTTGATTTAGACCCTGACTGACATAAGGTTTGATTTTTTTTGCTTTCAGCTACCGTCGTATCAAGTGCATGAAGCCTTAAACGTTCAACACTCATCTCAATCGGTGAATGAGGCTTAATCACAACATTAGCCAATACATCTGAACTTTTGATTTGCAATACCGTTTTTAAATTACGCTTTAACCATTCCATACGAACATTTGGATACGCATGCTCTCGAAACATTAAAGAGTCCACAGTAATCCATGAGGGCATCCAATCTAAGCTTGAAGACCCTTTATCCCAAATACTATCCAGCCCTAAATTAGGAACTGTGTTCATCCAATCATCTAAATTTACCCCCCCTAAATCACCTCGAATATAAGAGTGGAGTTGTTTATCTGATGCAAACCCACGCTTAGCCTCTTCTCCCAATAACACTTCGACTTGCTGCACTTGATACTGCGACTTTATCTCTTTCCAGTACCCTTTTGCAGCCAGTAACTCAGGCAAATCCACATTCATAGACAACGACTTTTTTGCGACATCAATGTTTACTTTTAGAGCTTTGTCCTTAAGCGCACGGGCATTAAAAGGCGCAGGTAAAAGACTGTTTACCTTCGCAAAAGGAACCTCTACTTGAATGTCCACATCAGAACTGTTTTTCGAATTCAACGGAATATCAACCCGCAAATTCCAAGGAATCGATGAGTCAAAAAAAGGATTTTTAGCGGATAACAACCGACCTTCACCCTGTATAAAAATCGTCTCATTTTTGGGTAGCGTCTTGACTGAGAAGCGGCTGTTATGAGAAAAAGCCTTTGCAGTCAGTTTATTAGCCGTTACCCCTTTTTCAGTAAAGGCCAAAGTACCTTTTATTTGTTCAATCGGAATCGAATCAAAAAGCGTCATCGTCGCATTTTTAAAGGTAACCTGACCTGAAACCGTTTCGGCTTGATTAGAGTAGCCCGAAAGCGGAATCCAAACTTGGTCGAGCGTCACATCGATGTTCCCTCCAAACTTGGTATTCTCTATAAACCCTTCCAAGCCTAATAAGCCCGCCAAAGGAGAGCTCGTTAAATATGAGATGCCTCGATTCAACTGCGTTTGTACATGGCCCTTAAACACCAATGCAATGTTCTCTTGGTCTAGATGGTCGATCACCACCTCAACCTCTTGAGCATAAGCCCCCTCACCCACATAAATACGAGGAGAGGTGACTTTCAGTTGATAGGGGGTAAATTCAATTTGGCCAGTAAAGTCCTCCAGCATAGGCCAATCCGAATCAAATTTTATAAATGCATTTTCTACCGAGGCCTTCACTTTAAAAGTTCCTGAGCCATCCTGAAATGGAAAATCTTTTAACGCCCCTTTTAACTGTACCCGCCCATTAATATTTTTACCTTCGACTAAGGCCATGTTTAACCAAGCCTGAAGTTCAGGCGAAAACAGTTCATAGGGTAAATACTGCTTTAAGGTTTGCATCGTACCCACTTCAATTAACAAGTTAGCATCAACATTCCCCTCTGTGCTTCCTGTTGCGGTTAAGGTAACCGGCATCTTATCAATCGTAAAGTGTAGAGGGGTCAAGACCCAAGCCCCTTCAGAGATGGAGTGTTTTAGATAAATATTATTGGGCAATTCAATTTTTACCCCCCTCTTAGGAAGGTTCAAACCTGATAAAACCATCGGTTGATCGGTGGTTAAAATAAATTTATTTTTATTTTTTAATAACGTTAAATCATGCAGTGCAATCCCTGGATAATCGGTGGCAGGCAACATTAATTTCTTAATGGTCATCTCAAGTTTGGGTAACTGAAAGGATTTCCAATTAAACTGCCCCTGTAGGCTTTCAATTGCTAACCCAGAGGTTTTATCAAACAGTGCTGAAATATGTGAATTGGTCACTAATGACTGAACAATGACCTTAAGCGGTTCAATATCAAAATAATCCGAACGAAATGTTAAAATTTGATTCTCTTCAAATCCCAGCTCTATTGGAGAAATATTTTGGATGTATTGATTCTCTAGCTGTATTTTTGATAGCCTAAATGTCCAATCCATAAAGTTGGATTGGCTATTTTGTAACGTTGACTCCCAAATAAGCTCCACCCCTAAGTGCTGAGGCAGCGTTGAATTTTTTTGTGCCCACTTAAGTGATTGCGCATTTAGATTAAGCGTTAACTGAGATATTTTTGACTGAAAAATCTGTGCCTGCAAATCAAATAGTAACTCACCTTTTGGTAACTTCTCTTTCAATGCCAAAGGCCACAGCTGTGCTAAAGCCTCAACCCTTAATGGATAAAGAGAGAATAGGTTCAATTCACCCTCTATCACCTTCCCCAAAATATTCGTTTCAAAACTGGATTTAAAGCCAAACCGTTCAAAATTTAGGCTTTTTTTATACGCTACACCAAACTCAGAAACCACGTTCAGCAGAGACCCCGAAAGGGATTGGTAGTCATAAAGGTGAACCGTTAAATCAGGGTCAAACAGTGCTTTAAATACAACATCCGACACCTTTACCCGCTGCCAAAGCTGACTGATGTCTAAATTAATTTCCGTTAATTTTTCAATGTGGTCGGCTGATAGCCCTTTTTCAAAATCATGAACCGTTTTTATGGCCTCTTTTTGCTGATATACAGCCTGTTTTACAATTAAGTACTCTCCATATTTCAATTTGGGTATCAACATAGAAAACAGGTTTATATCCATATCTAACTGCTGAATACTCAAATCAAACTTAGCATCTTTTACAGTAAGATTTTGAGTCTGGAACTGAAATCCCAACCAACCTTGTTGTATCTCAATCTTATCGAATGAGATATCACTGTCCGTTGCCCACTCGACACTTTCGATAAAAGAGTCTGGCGCATACTGAACCCACGAAATAAATAGTTTCGTTATCAATAAATAACCAATTAATACAGCAAAAATAATCTGTAATGAGTGATGGGTATGCTTAATAATCACTTGCTTTCAATCACCTAATGTCATCACATCATCACGACATCAAACTGCTCTGCTGTATAAGAGCTCTCTGCTTGAAAGCGAATGCTTTTCTTTAAGAACTCTTCTAACTCAGCCACACTGTCTGACTCTTCATCTAAAATTCGCGCCACAACGGCCTCCGATGCAATAACTCGATACTTTTCGCCTTCAAAAGAACGAGCCATTCGCGTAATATCTCTAAAAATCTCAAACGCAACGGTTTCAGCCGTTTTAACCATGCCTCTTCCACTGCACACAACACAAGGTTCACATAAGGTTCGCTCTAAACTATCACGTGTTCGTTTACGCGTCATCTCCACCAGCCCTAAATTAGAGATACTGCTGATGGATGTTTTTACTCGATCTTTTGCCAGCTCTTTTTCTAACGCAGCCAACACATGCTTTTTATGCTTTTTGAGCTCCATATCAATAAAATCAAGAATAATAATCCCCCCTAAGTTTCGCAATCGTAACTGCCGAGCAATCGCTTGCGTGGCCTCAAGGTTTGTTTTAAAAATAGTCTCTTCTAAATTTTTATGACCCACAAAACCACCCGTATTGACATCCATGGTGGTTAAGGCTTCGGTTTGATCAATAATTAAATACCCCCCCGACTTTAAATTCACTCGTTTATGTAAAGCTGTTTGAATCTCTTCTTCAATATTGTATAGGTCAAAAATGGGACGCTCACCTTGATAAAGCCCCAAACGGTTGCTCAACTCCATGACATACATTTCAATAAAGTGTTCCATTTTCTTTAAGGTTTCAACCGAATCTACCCTAATTTTCTCAATTCGAGCACTTGGAATGTCTCGTAAAATACGTAAATAAAGCGGTAGGTCTTCATAAATAAGCGTGGGTTTTTGAGCCACTTTCACGCTCTCTTGAATCCCTTTCCATAAACGCTGTAAATAAATCATATCCGCACGAATTTCATGAAAATCCATACCTTCAGCAACCGTTCTTACAATAAAGCCACCTTCTGAGTTTTGAAATTCAGGAATGCTTTTTACCAGTTCACGTAATCGATCTCGCTCTTCTGGGCTTTCAATCCGTTGCGACACACCAAGACTCTTCTCTATCGGCATGTAGACCAACATTCGAGAGGGCAAACTTAACTCCATAGTAATGCGCGCACCCTTTGCTCCCAATGGGTCCTTCATCACCTGCACCATCACTTTTTGTCCAGGGTACAGTAAGCGAACGATATCATCACACTCCTCCGAATCATTCAGCACTTTTTTTCGCTGACACACATCCGATACATGTAAAAAAGCCGCTTTTTCAAGCCCAATGCCAACAAAAGCCGCCTGCATACCGGGCAAAACCCGCTCTACTTTGCCCATATAAATATTGCCAACCAAGCCTCTTTTATTGGCTCGCTCAATCCAAAGCTCTTGCAAAACGCCATTTTCAACCCACGCAACCCTTGTTTCATTAGGAGTTACATTGACCAGTACTTTCTCTTCATTATGCATGGTATGCCTTTTACCTCGATTCCAAAACATCACCCTCTAGGATGATGTTGCTGATGTAACTGATGTAAACGTTCTTTTGCAACGTGTGTATAAATTTGTGTAGTCGACAGATCACTGTGCCCTAACAATAACTGTACCGTTCTCAAATCAGCACCGTGATTAATCAAATGTGTAGCAAAGGCATGGCGCAAAGTATGCGGTGACAATTTACCTTTAATACCCGCATCAAACGCTAAATTTTTAACACGATGCCAAAGTGTTTGACGCGTCATTGGACGACCAATTCGAGAAATAAACAACGTTGCAATCCAGCGATTTTTAGTCAAAATTGGACGCGCATCTTGTAAATAACGCTCAATCCACTCAATCGCAATTTCTCCAATCGGTACAATACGCTCTTTACTCCCTTTACCCATCACTTGAACCAAACCCGCCGACAAATTAATTTGTTCAAAAGGCAACTCAACCACCTCGGATACTCGTAAACCACTGGCATACATAAGCTCTAAAATGGCGCGATCTCGAAGCCCTAAGGTCGTCATGATATCCGGTGCTGCTAATAAGTCTTCAACCTGTTGTTCTGAAATAACCGTTGGAATCGACTTAGGCACTTTAGACGCTTTAAACAGTACCGTAGGATCCGAATCAAACAGATTATTTACCCCCCCCCATTGATAAAAGCGCTTTAATGCAGACAGTAGACGCGCATTACTGCGCTCTTTACGGCCACTTTGTTGTAACGATAGCATAAAGGTTTCAATGTGGGTTCGAGTCACCGTAGCAAAAGGCTCAATGCTCTCTTCAATTAACCATTTTTGAAAAAGTTGTAAATCTTTTTGATAAGCCGAAACGGTATTTTGACTTAACCCTTCTGACACCACTAAAAAGTTTAAAAAGGTTTGAATCTGGGGGTGAAGTGCACGGGAGTCTGACATAGGAAAAGTATATCAAGGAATCTCTGATTAAAAAAATTGATTAAGCGTTTAAACCCATGTAAACGAAGGAATAGATAGGTAAAAGCAATGCGCATAAAAAAAGGCCCTATTAAGGACCTTTTTATAAAAAATAGAATCAAACAGTGATTATATTTTTTCTCTGATGCGTGCTGCACGACCAGAAAGCTCACGTAGATAGTAAAGCTTAGCACGACGAACCGCACCACGACGCTTCACTTCAACGCTATCAACCAACGGGCTGTAAGTTTGGAATGTACGCTCAACGCCCACACCGTGTGAAATCTTACGCACGATAAAGTTAGAGTTAACACCACGATTTTTCTTCGCGATCACAACACCTTCATAAGCCTGAAGACGTTCGTTTTTACCTTCTTTAACTTTAACCTGTACGATAACTGTATCACCAGGATTAAATACTGGTAATTCTTTAGTCATTTGTTCTGCTTCAATACGCTTAATGATATCACTCATTTTAAGCTTCTCCATATAAATTGGTCCAACTACGAAATCCTCTGATTAAATCTGAGTTTTCCTAAGAACCTGAGGACAAATCCTCAATAATTTCATTCAACATTCGTTATATACCCTTGTTGCATAGCTCAAGGAGAGGCTCCTTGCTACGAATAAAGCTATTAACCAGAGGTTAAATCCGAATTGTTACTGCTTGATCCAGCCAGTAAGTCTGGTCGACGCTGTTGAGTTCGTGTCTCTTTTTGAGCTTGTCGCCAAGCATCAATTTTGGCATGATTGCCTTCCAATAAAACAGAAGGAACCGTCATACCGTCCACAACCTCGGGTCGAGTATAATGAGGACAATCAAGCAAACCATCCGAAAAAGAGTCTTGTTCTGCCGACTGACTATGACCCAACGCCCCAGGGAGCAAGCGAATCATAGAGTCCATCAACATCATGGCAGGAAGCTCTCCACCACTCACCACAAAATCACCGATGCTAATCTCTTCATCAATAGACGACGTAATCAGTCGTTCATCAATGCCTTCATAACGACCGCACAATAACGTAATATTACGATATTGACTCAAATCTGACACTTTTTGCTGCGTTAAAGGCGAGCCTTGTGGTGATAAATAAATCACATATGGCTTTTCATTTAACGTAGCTTCAATGGCTTCAAGACTGTCTTTCAACGGTTGATACATCATGACCATTCCTGGCCCACCCCCATAAGGACGATCATCAACCGTTTTGTGCTTGTCTTTTGTAAACTCGCGCGGGTTCCATGTTTTCAGAGTATACAGTTCATTTTGATGTGCGCGCCGGCTAACACCTGATTCCGTTAATGCACTAAACATCTCTGGAAATAGTGTAATAACATCAAACCTCACTGTCGTCTTCCAACACCCAGTCCACTACAATCAGCTTGGTATCGATATCGACAGAAAGAATAAATTGCTCCATTACAAATGGAACCAGTACTTCTGACTCCTCTGTATTGGATGCATTTTGTATCCGCAACACATCATGTGCTCCGGTGACAATCATCTCTTTCACTTCACCCAGTTTCACGCCTTCTTGCGTCTCAACTTGGCAACCGATTAAGTCAATCCAAAACCAACCATCATCACTCCGCTTTAGCTGAGAACGATCAATTGCAATTTCACAGCCCATGTACTCACGAGCTAGATCTCGGTCGGTCACATTTTCAAGTTGCGCCACCAGTGTTTTACCACCAGATTGCACTTTGCTGTTCTCAACCTTGATTTGACGCCACTCCCCTTTAAACTTAATCATCCAAGGCGAGTAGTCTAAAATATTTTTTCTAGGGTCGGTGTGAGAAAAAACTTTAACCCAACCGTTTACCCCAAAAATACCATTAATTTGACCAACAATCAGTTTGTCATCCAACATGATGTGATCCTTATTAATGATAAAAGTTAAGCTTGTGCTGCTTGAGACTGCTTAACTACATTCTTAACTCTTGTGCTCATTTGTGCGCCCTGAGCAACCCAGTGATCAACACGCGCCTGATCAATTCGGACTTTTTCTTCAGCACCCGATGCAACAGGGTTATAAAAACCAACTTGCTCAATAAAGCGACCTGTAGAACTGTAACGTTGATCTGCAACCACTAGTTTATAAAAAGGACGCTTTTTAGATCCACCACGTGCTAAACGAATAACTACCATACTATTTTCCTTATTTTAATCAGGCGATGAGAGGAACTCCCCTCAACTAATTCTTATGCTCTTCACCAACCATTTGGCGAAAAGCGGGATTATACAATAAAACCACTATTATGGGAAATAATTATTCAATGGAACTATCTCATTCCCGGAGGCATTCCTCCCCCCCCCATGCCACCCATTCCAGGGGGTAATTTGCCAGCTAAACCACGCATCATATTTTTCATGCCCCCCTTAGATACTTTTTTCATCATTTTTTGCATTTGGGTAAATTGCTTTAACAGTCGATTCACATCTTGAACAGTTGTTCCTGATCCCATTGCAATTCGGCGTTTACGAGAGCCTTTAATTACTGCAGGAAACATACGTTCTTTACGAGTCATTGACTGAATAATTGCTTCTAAACGTTTAAACTCTTTTTCAGCCACATCGCCACTGACCTGATCCTTAATTTTGCTCATGCCCGGCAGTTTCCCCATCAAGCCACCGACACCGCCCATATTTTGAATCTGCTGAAGTTGCTCTAAAAAATCCTCTAAATCAAACGCCCCTGATTTTTTAATTTTAGCAGCAAACTTAGCGGCCTTTTTTTGATCAATTTTGGTTTCTGCGGCTTCAATTAAACTCAGTACATCGCCCATACCCAAAATTCGACCAGCCATACGATCGGGATGGAAAGGCTCAAGCGCATCGACTTTTTCACCCGCCCCAATAAACTTAATTGGCTTGCCAGTAATCTCACGAATCGACAAGGCCGCGCCCCCTCGTGCATCTCCGTCCGTTTTCGTTAAAATGACCCCTGTGAGGGGCAACGCATCATTAAAGGCTTTGGCGGTATTGGCGGCATCCTGTCCCGTCATCGAATCGACAACAAATAAGGTTTCGCACGGATTAATACTTTGATGCAAGTGTTGAATCTCTTCCATCATCTCTGCATCCACATGCAAACGACCTGCCGTATCTAAAATCAATACATCGGCAAACTGTTTTTTCGCTTCAGCGTGTGCACTGCGCGCAATTTCAACGGGATCTTGATCGGCCGAAGAGGGATAAAATAAAACATCTACTTGAGTCGCTAACGTTTCTAACTGCTTAATCGCGGCTGGGCGGTAAACATCGGCTGAAACCACCATCACTTTTTTCTTATCGCGCTCTTTAAGCAATTTAGCCAGCTTGGCCACAGAGGTCGTCTTACCTGCCCCCTGCAAACCCGCAACCATAATAACGGCGGGTGGCTCAACATTAAAATTAAGTCCCTCTGCTTCCGCGCCCATCACGTCGGCTAATTGTTCACGTACAATTTTAATAAAGGCTTGACCGGGGTTTAAACTAGTCGAAACTTCTTGCCCTATTGCACGCGCTTCTACTTTGGCAATAAAGCTTTTCACTACAGGCAGAGCCACATCAGCTTCTAACAATGCTCTGCGAACATCTCTTAAGGCATCTTTAATATTCGATTCCGTTAAACGACCCTGCCCCTTTAAACTTTTAAAGGTTTTCGCCAAACGATCCGATAAATTATCAAACATACAAACTCTCCTAAACGATAGAACAATAGAAATCAGCGTACAAAGTTCATAAATACCGTTTTAACCAACGTATTTATGTTTTTTGACCACGATAACCTTCAATTCAAAAAATAATTAGGCTATTATAGCGGAAATACGTCATACCGTCGTATCTTCATAATAGAGACCTTTTACGAGTAAAGCACGAGCCATATTTAATCGTGCCCCCCTCACATACAAAGGTCTCAAGAGTATTTAAAGGTTTGGTTTTTATGTTCATCGGTGGATTAAGTGCTTTACTGGCCAGCCTCTTATATATTTACGCTGGTCACCTTATTTGGAAAAAAATACAAGGCAGCACAGACGCAAACATTCGTCCGCAAGTAATTAAAACTGCCTTAGCGGCCACCTTACTTCATACCTTTGCACTCAGCACCACACTCTGGGGAGTGGGTCATGTCATCTATTTTAATATGGGAAATGGTTTATCTCTGGTTGCACTCTTAGGCAGTGCTATCCTATTGATTACCTGTATTAATAAAAATACCGAAATTTTAGGAATTTTTGTCTACCCTTTAGCAGCCATTACCGTGTTGCTGCCTTTGTTTATGAATGATTTTACCCCCCTACCTTTTGCCTTAGGCGTGCATGTACTCATCTCCATTGCTGCTTACAGTATTATGGGTATTGCCACGGCACAAGCTATTTTATATGGTCGACAAGAGTGCCTCTTTCGCAAGAAAAAACTGTCTAAATTAATGAAGGCGCTTCCTCCCTTGCAAGTCATGGAAAACACCTTAATTCAATTGGTCATCATTGGCTTTATCTTTTTAAGCTTTGCCTTATTAAGCGGTGCCTTTTTTATTGAAGACCTTTTTGCACAACACTTAATTCATAAAACCTTCCTCGCCATTCTCTCTTGGATCGTCTATGGTGCCTTCTTATTTGGTCACTTTAAATACGGTTGGCGAGGTCGAAAAGCGGCAAGATTCACCATTTGGGCTTATTTTTTACTTGTTCTCAGTTTTATTGGCACCAGTATGATTCTCTCTTCATTAGGCTACTAATTAGTAGGTTAGTAGGCTTTCTCGACAAGTACCTCATTAAAACCATTAAGATATATGCCTTAGACTGTTTTCATTCACCATAAACCGTTATAATCCACAGTTCATTCATAACCGAAATAGACTGCCTTGAACTCGCTCGATATCTCTATCTTATTTGGCATTTTAGCCCTTCTTATTATTCTTTCCGCCCTATTTTCTAGCTCAGAAACCAGCATGATGGCACTTAATCGCTATCGATTAAAACATCAAGCCAAGTCTGGACACAAAGGTGCCATAAAAGCACAAAAGCTACTGGAGACCCCCGATCGCTTGCTCGGAGTGATTTTACTTGGCAATAATTTTGTCAATATTTTTGCCTCTTCCATTGCCACCATTATTGCAATGAAACTAATTGGTGAGGCAGGTATCGCTCTTGCCGCAGGGTTGCTCACACTGGTCATCCTAGTGTTTGCAGAAGTGGCTCCTAAAACACTCGCCGCACTTTATCCGGAAAAAATCGCCTACCCCGCTGCATTTGTTTTAACCCCCCTACTCAAAATATTCTCCCCTATTGTTTGGTTGGTTAACTTCTTTGCCAATGGTTTTTTACGCCTATTTGGCATTAATACCAAACACAACAGCGATCAACACTCTCTCTCCCATGAAGAGCTACAAACCCTAATTGACGAAGCCACACACCAACTGCCCAAACACTACCGAGACATGCTCTCCAGTGTTCTAAAGCTTGAAACCGTCACCGTAGAAGACGTAATGATTCCCAAACAAGATATTTATGCCGTCGATGTCACTCAGCCGATTGAGGATATTCTAAAAGGTATTAAAAACTCACCTTATACCCGCGTGCCTCTTTATCGTGGATCGCTTGATGAAGATCTTGTTGGCGTATTAAATTTACGTCGCGCCCTGCCTTTGCTCATGCGTAAAGATGCCTCGCTTAAAGACATTATTAAAATCGCCCGCCCAGCTTACTTTGTGCCTGAAACTACCTCATTAAGCGTTCAACTGGGCAAGTTTAATGATAATAAACGTCGAATGGCCTGTATTGTCGATGAATATGGCGACCTACAAGGCTTACTCACCATGGAAGATTTACTAGAAGAGATCGTTGGAAAACTCTCAACCGACTCTAAAGCCAAGCCTGAAACTGACAGCGTGGCACTCAACGATGATGGCAGCATGACCATTGATGCATTGGAATTTATTCGAGACCTCAACAAAGAGTATAATCTCAATTTACCCACCAATGGCCCTAAAACCCTCAATGGATTAATTCAAGAGGAGCTGGAAACGCTTCCAACAACCGGTACTTGCATTAAGGTCGGCCCCTATATTTTAGAAGTCGTTAAAACCTCCGACAATGCTATTCAATCCATTAAGTTAACAAAAATTGATGAACCAAAAAAGCGAACTGAAGATGAGCAATAACCCTTTTATTCAAGAAAATACATGGCAAATGCTTAAAAAGGGAATCATCCAGCTCGCCAAAACAGAAGTGCTTGCACGGTTCGAAAAAGTCAGCGTTGAGACCAAACAAGATGGCTCCCTTTTGACAGAAGCGGATACTCAAATGCAATTAAAAACTCAAGCCTTTTTGGAACAAAACTGGCCTGAGTTTGCGTTTTTAGGCGAAGAGTCTTCAATCGAAGAACAAGAAGAAGCCATGAACAGCCAAACAGGGTGCTGGATTTTAGACCCCGTGGATGGCACCAGCAACTTCGCCATTGGTATTCCTGTTTACACCGTATCACTGGCACTGATGATACAAGGTAAAATAGTGGCTGGTCTGGTTTATGATCCTTCACGTGATGAGATGTTTGCCGCTCGACAAGGTATGGGGGCTGAACTCAACCATCACCCTCTCTCGGCCAAAACAGCTAAAACCGCCTTAAGCCAGTGCAGCAGTATTGTTGACTTTAAACGCCTTAAGCCGGAACTCGCGATCCTACTCGCCACACAAGCCCCTTACGCCTCACAACGCAGCTTCGGCTCCGTTGCTCTCGACTGGTGTTGGATTGCGGCAGGACGAGGTCAAGTTTATTTACATGGCTCACAAAATATTTGGGATTACGCAGCAGGTTGGCTCATTTTAGAAGAAGCAGGAGGGCAAAGCCAAACCTTAGACCAACAAACCGTTCTGCTCGCTAAAGTCGAAAAACGTTCAGCAGTGGCCGCAACAACCCCCGATCTTTTTAAAGAGTGGGCACTCTTTTTACAACGCTAATACTTATAACGTAACAACTCTTTGAGTAGTCAATATATAATAATCGCTACTCAGCTTACCTCTGAAAAATCCTTTAATAACACACTTTTCAAAATAAATTTTCTCCCCCCCCTTGTAATAAAACCCATTCAAAGTAGGTCTTTATAACAGGCCTACTTTCCCCCCAACAAACACAATAAAATACAGTAAAGGTTCAACATGAAAAACCTACTCACCAAGTGTCAACACATCATAGATACAAATGTTCAATCACTCTCTTTTCTGGCCTCGCTCAGCTTACGCCTCTACTTAGTCCCTGTATTTTGGGTGGCAGGAATGAATAAAGTGAATACTTTTGATGATATTGTGGCTTGGTTTGGCAATGAACAATGGGGGCTAGGCCTTCCCTTTCCTGAGCTTCTTGCATTGCTAGCCACATCGGCCGAAGTCGGTGGTGCAATACTGTTACTCTTTGGCTTTGCAACACGTTGGGCAACCATTCCCCTTATGGTTACCATGATCGTCGCCATCACCAGTGTTCACTGGCAAAATGGCTGGCAAGCAGTACACGACCTCATGTCCCCTTGGGCATCCAGCAACGCTGAAAGCGCCTTAGAACGACTCGAAAAATCTAAAGAAATTTTACAAACTCACGGTAATTACGACTGGCTTACTGAACATGGTAGCTTAATCGTCAGTAACAACGGTATCGAATGGGCTGTTACCTACTTAATCATGCTGTTTGCACTGTTTGTAATAGGCGGGGGAAAATTTATTAGCGTGGATTATTGGGTTCGTAAGCGCTGCATGTCTTAAAAAAAAATTCCCATAAAAAAAGGCCTGTTTAGAAACTCTAAACAGGCCTTTTTAAAATCAATTATTTAAAGAAGAAATATCCCCTAAAAATCAATACTTCCAAACAATTTGTGCACTGAAAATATCCACTGCATTACTGTACTCACCCACCAAATATTGAGCATCATTGGTAGTGTAATCGACTTTAGCTTTATCTTCTGCTAAGTGACTGTAAGCCACATCCACATTAAGAGAATTGCTTAACTTATATCCAAGCCCAACTGAAAACCATTTACGATCCACATCAGGTGTTCTCGGGCTTCTATTTTCAGGATTAGAAACAGGCGTTTGATCAAATGCCACACCCGCTCGTAATTTCAGAGCATCACTCAATTGATAAATACCCCCTAACGATAAACGCCAGCTGTCTTTAAAGTCTTGACGAGTATTGGTATCCGGCTGAGCTGAATCAAAGTTTACCACCAACTCTTTGTAATCACTCCACTGCGTCCAAGTGGCATCGGCTAAAATTTGCAGTTTATCACTCACCCCTTGATTTACACTAAACGATAAGTTTGCAGGTAAACTAACCGTTGCTTTTGCATCAGCATCTACCAGTGTTGTTAATGCCCCCGCGTTGGTTACATTTGTATAGTCTACCTTCCCTTTTGCAAAGTGGGTCACTGATGAACGATATGATACCCCTAAATCCGTTGAAGAGGTCGGCTGATAGAACAGCCCTAAATTATACCCATAGGCCCAGCTGTCCGCAGTCACTTCCGCGTCTCCATCTCCTGCCGCAGGATTTCCTGCAAGCGTATTGTCGATTTTACTGCTCAATAATATATCAACATACTGCGCATTCAACCCAAAACCAAAAGAGAGCTGATCATTTATTTTTTTAGCAATCGATGGATTAATGTTAATGGTCTTTAAATTAGTTTCAATCGCATGATAGCGCCCTACCCAATTATCTTCATATTTAATTTTTTGACCAAAAGGAACATTAATACCCAGCCCTAAATCATAACCTGAATACTTCCCTTTCCAATAAAGGTTAGGAACAAACCCATTAGTCGCGCCATTATCATCATTGCCTGAAATCGATCCTGAATAGGTCGTATAAGATCCTTCATTACTAAATTCAGACTTAGGCACAATCAAATGACCCGCTAAAATGGCTTCATTCCCCGCCACTTCTGTTAACCCAGCAGGGTTGAACCACATAACACTCGCATCTTCCGCATTAGCCGCAGCACCTGCATAAGAGAGGCCTTGACCACTTGCGCTTTGCTCAATTAAAGCAAATCCGGCGGCATAAACAGAAGGGGTGGCCAGAGCCATCAACATAGCTACGGTTAATTTACGGTTGTGCATAGACAAAACTCCAAAATAAATATAATTAAAATTAGTTGCTCAAAAAAAATACAAAAACCTAAAAGGTTTGAAGAAATTGGTTGCTATTCTAACACTGCTAATAAAGCAGTGCATCCAGAATTTAAAGGCCTTCCAGCGCTTGCTGTAAGTTTTTAACCCCAATGATTTCCATACCCGGTATGCCATTTTTAGGCACATTACCAAGAGGCACAATGGCTCGTTTAAAACCGTGCTTTGCCGCTTCAAACAAACGCTCTTGACCACTAGGTACAGGCCGAATCTCTCCTGCCAATCCCACTTCACCAAAAATAATCAACTCCTGTGAAAGCGGTTGATCTCGCATACTGGATAATATAGCGGATAAAACGGCTAAGTCTGCCGAGGTTTCCGTAATTTTTACCCCCCCCACTACATTCACATAGACATCTTGATCGCTGGCCTGTATACCGCCATGTCGGTGCATGACCGCTAATAACATCGCGATACGATTTTGGTCCAAGCCAACCATGACACGCTTAGGCGCACCGTAAAGTGAATCATCCACTAAGGCTTGAATTTCAACCAATAACGGACGTGAGCCTTCCCAAACCACCATTACAACTGAGCCAGATGAAACCGCTTCACCACGGGATAAAAAAATCGCTGAGGGGTTTTTAATCTGCTTCATCCCTTTATCGGTCATCGCAAACACACCCAACTCATTCACCGCACCAAAACGATTTTTAATTGCCCTCAAGGTTCTAAAACGACTGTCAGATTGACCCTCTAAAAACACGACCGTATCCACAATATGCTCTAATACACGAGGACCAGCGACTTCGCCCGATTTTGTCACATGACCCACTAAAAAAATCGCAATATTATTTTGTTTGGCAAACCGCGTTAAAAAAGCCGCCGACTCCCGAACTTGAGATACCCCGCCTGCTGCACCTGACACCTCAGCCAGTTGCATAGTTTGAATAGAGTCCACTACCATAATTTTGGGTGATTCTGAGAGTGCAGAGTGAGCAATCAGCTCCACATCCGTCTCTGTCAATAAGCGCAACTTTTCATCCGGTAATTGCATTCGTTTGGCTCGCAACGCCACCTGTTGTAACGACTCCTCTCCCGTGACATACAGTACATTGTATTCCGTACTTAAGTGACACATTACTTGCAATAAAATAGAGGACTTTCCAACCCCAGGATCACCGCCAATCAAGACAACCGAACCCGGTACAATGCCCCCGCCTAATACTCGGTCTAGCTCTTTCATGCTGGATGAAATTCGCGGGACTTCGGCAAGGTCCACATCAGAAATATTTTTGACCTTCGCTTCAACCGCACCCGAATACCCTTTAGAGGATCTGGTGGGCACGGTAGGAATGGCACTGCTTTTAGCTGAGTTGAGCTTAATCTCTTGTAACGTATTCCAAGCACTGCATGCTGCACATTGCCCTTGCCATTGTGAATGATCTGCACCGCAATCGGTACAAACGTAAGCTGATTTTACTTTTGCCATACTGTTTATTTACGCTCAGATGTACTGGCCGAAGTCACCTCAACAGAAATTCCTTGAAATTCAATGGGCGTTTCATCTGGAAATATCTCTGAAAATGGTTGAGAGCGACTGCTATTTTGCACAATACGAACATGCTGGCGAGT
This sequence comes from Thiomicrorhabdus sp., assembly GCA_015487015.1. Taxonomy (GTDB): domain Bacteria; phylum Pseudomonadota; class Gammaproteobacteria; order Thiomicrospirales; family Thiomicrospiraceae; genus Thiomicrorhabdus. Next base: position 23,390 of record WFQP01000033.1, on the reverse strand, counting down.
TAAACCACGTGGTTCTGTGACCCCACAAGAGTGGGCAATCAGCTCAACTTCATGAATCAGGTTATGGTGATAGTTCATCACACGTTGAGATTTAATCTTAGGCGATAAACCACTTTGCAAACGTACATTATGTGTGGCAATGCCTGTTGGGCACGTATCTTTATGGCAGTGCATAGACTGAATACACCCTAGCGAGAACATAAACCCACGTGCAGAGGCAATAAAATCAGTACCCACGGCCAATGCCCAAGCCACCATCGTTGGATTGGTTAATTTACCCGAAGCGATCACTCGAACCTGATCTCGTAAACCATATTTAGTCAAAATATCAATCACATAAGGAAGAGACTCATTTAATGAAATCCCTACATCATCCATCAATGCAACAGGAGCAGATCCTGTCCCGCCTTCAGCTCCATCAATGGTAATAAAGTCTGGCGCAGTCTCTTTACCCACTTCATTAATTCGAATACAAAGGCTCTCCAGCCACTCGGGTGACCCCATTACAAATTTAAAACCCACAGGCTTGCCTGTTACCTCTCGTATACGAGTAATCATCTCCAACAGATCATCATTACAGGCAATGTCCGCATGTCGATTTGGACTAATCGAACTTTCGCCAACAGGAATCCCTCTAATTTCAGCAATTTCTTTAGTAATTTTCGCTGCAGGTAAAATCCCACCCTTTCCTGGTTTGGCACCTTGACTGAGTTTAATTTCGAACATTCTAACTTGCTCTATCGCGGCCGCTTCTCTCAATTTTTCATTACTCAAATTACCATTTTTATCACGATAGCCATATTTAGCAGTTCCAATTTGGGCCACTAAATCTGCGCCCCCTTCCAAATGATAAGGAGAGATTCCGCCTTCTCCCGTATTCATCCAGCAACCAGATTTTTTAGCCCCCTTGCTTAAAGCTAACACCGCAGGCTTAGACAATGCACCAAAACTCATTCCTGATATATTAAAAATAGAGGTCGCTTTAAAAGGTGTTTTACAATTTGGTCCAATCACTAGGGGGGGGGAAGAAACTGCATCACGCTCGAGCAGTGGAAACGGACAGCTAGTAAACAGTATTTTACCGGGAAAGCTAATATTTCGAGTCGATCCAAATGCTTCGGTGGTTGATAAGTTTTTACCCGCTCGATATACCCAACTTCTTTGTGCACGGTTAAACGGACGTTCATCCTGGTCGGCTGCAAACATGTATTGACGTAAAAAGGTACCTAAGTATTCAAACAGATACCGAAAACGCGCAATCACGGGGTAGTTGTGACGAATAGCGTGTTCTGTTTGAAAACGGTCAATAAAGTAGTACACAACAATTAAAAGAAATATAAATCCAACAACCAGAATAAAGAGCATTGCCATCCAGTCTAATACAGTATTTACCCACGTTATATCCATCTATACTCTCCATTAAATTCACCACGTGTAGAACCCGTAATGAAATGTCTTACTTAAAAAAAAAGCCCTACCACAATAGGTAGAGCTTTTTTAAATACTCAGTGTTCAGAAATGAAGAAAATTACCCTCATTTCTTATAATCAGTGCTTAATGTCACGCCAATACTCTCTTTTTAATAAATAGAGTAAGAGTAACAAGACCAATAAAAATGCGATGACTTTCCAACCTAAATCTAAACGTTCAAGCTTGGAAGGCTCTCCCGCATACGCTAAGAAATTGGTAATATCACGCGCAACTTCGGCATACTCGTCAGGCGATGCATGGCGCTGAATTCCTTCCAAAACGTTCGGCATAGCCGTTCCTTTTAGAACGCTATTATCCCACTTGCCTTGCTCATCCTGATGATAAGCACGTAAAAAAGTATAAATATAATCATCCCCTTTCAAGCGAGCCATCAAAGATAAGTCTGGCGCATCCGAGCCTAATACTGCTCGTGCAACACCGTCGTTCATACGAGTCATTACATTCTCTGTCACGGTATTAAGACCATGTGCCATCTCAGTAATGACTTCGTCATCTGACCAACCTAAATCACGTGCGACACGATTGTAACGCATGTATTTAAGAGAGTGACATGCCATACAGTAGTTCGAAAATAAGACCGCACCACGCTTCAGTGACTCTTGATCACGTATATTATTTTCAGCCGACTCCAACTCAATAGAGTAACCTCCCGCTGCTTGAACATTCATTGTCATTGGCAACAACAACAAACTTGCTATCCATAGAATCTTTTTCATTTAAGTCACCCTCTCTGGAACAGGCTTGGTTTTTTCATTTGCTGATGTAAATGGTAGCACCAAGAAGAACATAAAATACAATGCCGTAAAAATTTGCGCCAATTTTGTATAAAGCGGTGTCGATGGCTGTGTTCCTAAAAACCCTAAAACAAAGAAACTAATGACCAATATGGTTAACAACACTTTATAAGAGTTACCACGATAACGAATCGATTTAACCTTACAACGATCTAACCACGGCAGTGCAAATAAAATAACCACTGCGGCACCCATTGCAACAACCCCTAAGAACTTATCTGGTATCGCTCTTAAAATAGCGTAGAAAGGCGTAAAGTACCAAACAGGAACAATATGATCTGGTGTTTTAAGTGGGTTTGCTGGTTCAAAGTTAGGAGCTTCAATAAAATATCCCCCCCCTTCTGGTGCATAGAATAAGACCAATGCAAACAAAATAAAGAAGAACACTGCACCCATCGCATCTTTAACCGAATAGTAAGGGTGGAAACGAATACCGTCTAAAGGAATTCCTTTGTTATCTTTGAGCTTTTTAATCTCAATGCCATCTGGGTTATTAGATCCAACATGATGCAAAGCCACCAAGTGCATAAAGACTAAAATAACCAGCACCAATGGCAGAGCAATAACGTGCAAAGCAAAGAAACGGTTTAATGTTACTTCTGAAATTACAAAGTCACCACGAATCCATAACGCTAAATCAGGCCCAATAACAGGTATGGCGCCAAATAAAGAGATGATAACCTGAGCACCCCAAAAAGACATTTGTCCCCAAGGCAACAAGTAACCCATAAAGGCTTCACCCATTAATACCAAGAACAATAACATACCGATTACCCAAACGAGTTCTCTTGGCTTTTTATAAGATCCATAAAGCAAAGCACGCATCATATGCAAATAAACAACAATAAAAAAGGCCGATGCTCCTGTTGAATGTAAGTATCGTAATAACCAACCCCATTCGACATCTCGCATAATGTACTCAACCGAATTAAAGGCTTCTGCATTTGATGGCTGATAACTCATGGTCAACCAAATACCCGTAACAATTTGGTTAACCAGTACAATCAAAGCTAACGAGCCAAAAAAGTACCAAAAATTAAAGTTTTTAGGTGCATAGTATTCACCAACGTGCTTATTCCACGTGCTTGAAACAGGATAGCGTTCGTCAAACCAACCTAATAACGATGACTTTCCTGAAGATGATTCATTTGTTTGATTAGACATTATGCAACCCCTCCTTCAACAGGGTCTTCTCCAACCCGAACAATATTATTAGATAGAAAATGATAGGGAGGTATCTCTAGATTTATTGGAGCAGGTACGGATTTTGCCACACGACCTGCTAAATCAAAACGAGAGCCATGACATGGGCAGAAGAACCCACCTTGCCAACCTTCCTGCATATCAGGGGAGCCTACTGCTGGGCGGTATAATGGCGCACAACCTAAGTGTGTACAAATCCCTACCACCACTAAAAATTCTTTATTAACCGACCTAAATGTATTTTTACTGTATTCCGGCTGAATAGATTCCTCTGAATTTGGGTCACGTAGTTCCGTTACATTCTCAGCTAAAATCTTCAACATTTCAGGGGTTCTACGAACAACCCATACAGGCTTTCCACGCCATGAAATGGTTAACATTTGCCCCGGTTGTAACTGACTAATATCTGCATTCACGGGGGCACCTGCAGCCTTAGCACGCTCACTTGGTAGCCATGAGCCTATAAAAGGAACCATCATAAAACCAGCTCCAATCGCTCCAACCACACCTGTTGCGCCTGTTAATACTTTTCGACGCGTTAAATTCACGCCCGTACTCATTTGATCTTCTGTCGACATATCACCTTCCTAGTTATGCGCAAGCAAATCTTTATTAAAATAAAACATCACGGCAGTATATACCGAGGAAGTCATTAAATAAACCCTAAAAATCTAAAATCTTCATAAACTAAGCTTATCAAGACTATTTATTTTATTTATAGATATTAGCGTTTGTTAATTTCAATAAATGGCATGCAAAATACCTCTTTAAACAGGGTTTGCAATATCAATATAATAATGTGTTAAATGAAATTTTTTCGCCAACATCTCTCCTAAACACTTAACCCCTAAACGCTCCGTTGCATGATGCCCTGCTGCAAAATAATGTACTCCCAACTCCTGAGCCAAGTGTGTTGTTTGCTCAGACACTTCACCACTAATATACACGTCTGCTCCCCATTCCGCCGCCTCAGCAATATACTGCTGTGCCCCGCCACTACACCAAGCAATTTTTTGAACGTTATTTTTTCCACCGGGTAAATGCAACACTTCTCTATTTAAAGAACAAGACACTTGATCTTTAAAATCCTTCACCGTCATCGGTGCTTGCAAGCAACCTAAACGAAGCAAACCTGCTTCAGGGGTAATATCCTCTAACTGCCATAATTTTCCTAGCTGAGCGTTGTTTCCCAGCTCAGCATGCCCATCCAAAGGCAAGTGATACCCCAGCAAGTTAATATCATGTAACAACAGTTTTTTAATTCGCTTTTGCTTCATCCCTACAATGGGTAACGATTCACTTTTCCAAAAATAGCCGTGATGTACCAAAATGGCATCCGCCTTCAACTTAACGGCTTCATCAACTAACGCCTGACACGCGGTCACACCCGTCACAATAATATTCACTTCCTCCGTGCCTTCAACCTGTAATCCATTGGGTGCATAATCTTTATATTGATCTACTTCTAAAAATGTATCTAAATAAGCCACCAGTTGTGTTCGATTCATTTTTCCTACCCTCTAAAAACAGTAAAAAAAAAACCACTCGATCCAAAAGGTTTCGAGTGGCTTTCTAGTTAATCCGCTGTATAAATTAAAATTTACTCAGATTTAATTCGATATCGAGCAGACGCAGCATGTGCCTGCAACCCTTCACCATCTGCCAAAACGCCAGCAATGTGTCCAAGGGTACTCGCCCCTTCACTTGAACACATAATTAAGCTTGAACGTTTTTGAAAATCATACACCCCTAAAGGTGATGAAAAACGTGCTGTTCTTGAGGTTGGCAACACGTGATTGGGTCCTGCACAATAATCACCAATCGCCTCTGCGGTATAACGCCCCATAAAGATAGCGCCTGCATGACGAATTTTAGGCAATAACGCTTTAGGGTTTTCAATAGAAAGCTCTAAATGCTCTGGCGCAATGACATTAATCATTTCAATCGCTTGAGACTCATCTTCAACCACAATAATTGCACCGCGATCTTCCAGAGCCTTACGAATAATCTCTTGGCGAGGCATCGTTGATAACAACTTATTCATACTTTCAAATACTTTTTCAGCAAATGCCGCATCAGGTGTGACTAAAATAGACTGAGCATCCTCATCATGTTCAGCTTGAGAGAACAAGTCTACTGCAATCCAGTCTGGATTCGTTTGGCCGTCACAATATACTAAAATTTCAGACGGTCCAGCAATCATATCAATGCCCACAGTACCAAATACCATTCGCTTAGCCGTTGCAACGTAAATATTGCCAGGCCCTACAATCTTATCAACCGCAGGAACTGTTTCAGTACCGTACGCTAACGCAGCAATCGCTTGTGCACCACCAAGCGTAAAGACCGAATCGACTTCACAAATAGCTGCCGCAGCCAACACCATATCATTCACTTCACCATCAGGTGTTGGAACGACCATAATTAGTTTTTCAACCCCTGCCACTTTAGCAGGAATAGCATTCATAATGACTGAAGAGGGGTACGCCGCTTTACCACCAGGAACATAAAGCCCAACCGTATCCAAGGGCGTAACCTGTTGACCGAGCATTGTGCCATCCGCTTCTTCATAACTCCAAGACGCCTGCACTTGTCTTTCATGGTAATCACGTACTCGCTGAGCAGAAACTTCCAATGCCTCACGTTGTGCCGTCGGAATACGCTCTAATGCGGCCTGTAAACGTGCTTGAGAAATTTCCAGTTCTGCACCAGAGTTCAACGATAAACGGTCAAACTTAGCGGTGTACTCTAATAAAGCCACATCCCCATTGGTGCGGACATTATTCACCACTTCTTTTACAATATCATTAACCGATTCACTCGAAACGGTTTCCCATGCGAGAAGCGTGTCCAACTCCTCCCTAAAGCCTTCTGCACTGGCAGATAATCGTCGAATATTAAGCATTATTTTTCTCTATTACCGATTTAAACTGTTGAACAATAGTATTAATTTGGTCAAATTTGGTCTTATAGGCGTGTTGATTCACAATCAAACGAGAACTGATGGTTGCAATTTGCTCCATGGGCACCAATCCATTGGCACGCAACGTATTACCCGTATCCACTAAATCCACAATCCGGTCAGCCAAATCAATCAACGGTGCAATTTCCATTGAACCGTATAACTTAATTAAATCAACTTGCTCACCTTTTTGCGCATAATACGCTTGGGCTGATTTAATATATTTCGTTGCAATTTTAAGACGATGCCCGTGTTGTTTTTCAATTTCAGGGCCTGCCACCATTAAGTTACACTTTGCAATTTGCAGATCAAGCAACTCATATAAATTATCAGCGGGGGCTTCCATTAAAACGTCTTTACCCGCCACACCAATGTCTGCGGCACCATGTGCTACATACGTTGGCGCATCCGTTGCTCTCACAATCAATAAACGAATATGTTTATGATTCGTTGGAATAATTAACTTACGACACTTTGTTGGATCCTCTAACGGCTCAATGCCTGCGGCTTCCAATAAAGGTAAGGTATCTTGATAAATTCGCCCTTTCGAGAGCGCAATGGTTAGCTGTTCATTCATAATCGTCTATTCTAATTAAATGTATTCGTGCTCTTCACGCCTTCACTTTGTGACCAAACTTAATCCGTCACACGATAAATATGCGCACCTAATTTGTGAAATTTTTCTTCAATTAACTCATAACCGCGATCAATGTGATACACACGATTAATCACCGTTTCACCTTCAGCGACAAGACCAGCCAAAATTAAACTGGCCGATGCTCTTAAATCCGTTGCCATAACGGGCGCACCAAAGAGTTTTTTAACCCCCGTAATATGAGCCGTATTCCCATCAATGGTGATATCCGCTCCCATCCGAATCAGTTCTGAAACATGCATAAAGCGATTTTCAAAAATCGTCTCTTCAATCTGTGACTGACCCTCTGCTAAGGCATTCATCACTAAAAACTGTGCTTGCATGTCGGTAGGAAACAGAGGGTATGGATCGGTTCGAATATCCACAGGCTTTAACGTCCGGCCTCGCATATCTAACGTTACCTCATGCTCCGAACAAAAAATTTCGGCGCCTGCCTCTTCAAACTTTTTCAACACCACTTCCAAGTGTTTGGGATTCACTTTTGTGACCGTTAGCTGGCTTTGTGTAACTGCCGCGGCCGCTAAATAAGTGCCCGCTTCAATTCGATCTGGAATAACCGAATATTCTACACCAGATAGTCGCTCAACACCTTCAATTACCAAGGTATCCGTGCCTAGCCCCGTAATATTTGCGCCCATTTTATTTAAAAACTCAGCCAAATCGGTTACTTCAGGCTCACGTGCCGCATTTCTTAAAATCGTTGTGCCTTCCGCTAATACCGCCGCCATGAGCAAATTTTCAGTTCCCGTTACGGTCACTGGGGACATCGAAATATCCGCCCCCTTAAGACGACCATTCGACGTTGCAAGAATATACCCTTGCTCCACCAGAATGGTCGCGCCCATTTGCTCCATTCCTTTAATATGAATATCCACAGGACGGGAACCAATAGCACACCCGCCCGGTAAAGATACTTTGGCTTCGCCAAAACGCCCAAGTAAAGGCCCTAACACCAAAATAGAGGCTCGCATGGTCTTAACTAATTCATAAGGCGCTTCTTTTTCTATGACATGAGAGGCATCAACTTCAATATTTAAATGCTCATCAAACATCACCTCAATGCCCATTGAGGCAAGTAATTGAATGGTTGTAGTCACATCCATTAGGTGTGGAACATTAGACAGTTTAACTGGGGTTTCTGCTAATAAGCATCCCATCAATATTGGCAACGCAGCATTTTTTGCGCCCGATATTTCAACACTGCCAGACAGCCTTCCTGCGCACTCAACAACTAGTTTATCCATAAATCACTGCTTTATTTTGAATTATTATTACGCAACAAGGGTTTTAATTGATAGGGCATGAAGCTCTCCACTATCAAATTGAGCTTTAAACACATCATTTACCATGCGGTGGCGCTGAATAGGCGACTTTCCTTCAAAACTTTTGCTGGTCACTATAATAGAAAAATTACACTCTTCACCATTAGTTTCAACCTGACTATCCGGAATAGCCGCTTCAATCATTGCTTTAATTGTATCGGGAGACACGTGTTTTACTCCTAAAATTTTATTGGCGTATTTTAACGCCTTTACGCAATAAAATCAGATTTATCGAAGAGACAATGATTAAAAACAAAATCGTCACCAACAGACTTAAGTAGACCGAGACATCTGACTGCTCAAAAAAACCATACCGAAAGCCATCTACCATATAAAAGAACGGGTTAAAGTACGACAATTGCTGCCAAAACTCAGGCAAGGCGTGAATGGAATAAAACACCCCACTCAAAAAGGTTAATGGCATAATCACAAAGTTTTGAAAGGCGGCTAAATGGTCGTATTTATCAGAAATAATGCCCGCGAGCATCCCCAGTCCTCCCATCATCGCCGCACTTAATATTGCAAAAATCAATACCCAAAGAGGCGACTGCCAGGTTAGATCAAATCCAATCACACCAATAATTAAAATCCCTAGCCCAACCACAACACCTCGTACAATAGAGGCCAGAACAAAGGCTACATAAAATTCAAATGCTGAAATCGGACTTAATAACACAAACGATAAATTACCGTGCATTTTAGACTGAATTAAACTCGAAGAGGTATTTGAAAAAGCATTTTGTAAAATAGCCATCATCACTAAGCCCGGAATTAAAAACTGACTGTAGCTGACCGAGGCATACGTTTCTATCTGAGTTTCTAATACATGACCAAAGACTAATAAATACAAAAGGGTTGCCACAATTGGGGCAAACACCGTCTGTACAACCACTGAATAAAAGCGCCGCACTTCCTTAATAAAGAGCGCCCAACAACCTGACCAATTACTCTGCATTCGACTTGCCCTCCGCCGTTAAATCTAAAAACACCTCCTCCAATGAGGCGTCACGACTGCTGATATCCTCTATCTCCAGTCGCGCCTCACTCAACCAAGCCAGCAACTTTGAAAGAGAGGTTGTTTTTTCTAACTTAAAGACCAAACCGTTTGGCTCTCGCTCAACCAACCGCTCCTCAAGAGGCGGTATTAAATTTTTTGCCGATTGTGCCAAAGTAACCCGTAAATAACGATAATTATGCTTGGATAACAGTGATTGCGTCGTATCCAGCGCCTTAATTTCTCCCTCTTGCATAATGGCGACCTTATCACAGAGCGCCTCCGCTTCTTCCAAATAGTGTGTGGTTAAAATAATGGTATGCCCTTGCTGGTGCAACTCCTTAGTAAAATCCCAAAGTGTTCGGCGTAAATCTACATCCACACCAGCCGTGGGTTCATCCAGCACCAGAACACGTGGACGATGCACTAACGCCATCGCAATTAACACACGACGCTTCATTCCGCCTGATAATTGCCCTGTATTGGCATCTGATTTATCCGACAGAGCCAGTCGCTCCAGTAACTCACCGACCCAAGCGCGCTGTTTAACCCCCTTAAGCCCAAAGTAGCCCGACTGCAAATCCAACAACTCTCTAATTGAGAAAAAAGGGTCTGCAATCAACTCTTGCGGTACTAACCCCAATAAACGCCTAGTTTGGCGATAATCCGCAATCACGTCGTGCCCTTGAATTTCAATACGCCCAGAGGTTGGTATCACCAGTCCTGACATCGCATTAATCAAGGTCGATTTTCCTGCGCCATTAGGACCTAACAATCCAAAAAATGCGCCCTCTTCAACATCAAATGAGATACCTTTTAAAGCGGATAACGCGCCATACTCTTTTTTAACGTGCTGAAACCGCACGGCGGGGACATTAGACATAGACATACTTTCCAAAATATACGAAACGATTCAAACAAGTGTTCAAAATAATAGGGGGTAACGCTATTATAATTCTTTAATCTGAACAACCTCTTCTAAATCATAAAGCCGCATTAGGCCTAATAATTCTGCAGGTGGTTTAAGTACTTGAATGGGGGGGGGGGAATTTTTAGACCAAACTAACAACAAGGCCAATACAGCACTGTCCACTTGCTGAACCGCACTAAAATCAACCACTTTTACAGGATACGCTAACACTTTTTTTAAATTAAGCTTATCAGAAAGTACTTCAAGCGTTACATCGCTCGGCAATGTTATTGTGCAACGGCTTTCACACCACTCTAAATTAGCCACGTTTTATCGCCTTAGTATTAATATAAAAGTTATACACCATCTTTGACCTGACCATTTTTAACTTCCATCTCAGCAATCACTTGATCAAGCCCTTTTTTAGAAATTTCTGAACCATACGATTTACGATAATTTAACAGCATACTAATGCCCTCAATCGAAATATCGTACAACAACCACTGTTGTGTTTTACGGTTTAAGTAAGCACGATAAACCACATCCGTTTTTGTACCATCTGCTTGAGCCACCTCAGACGCAACCGTTACCACACCTTTTTTAACTTCACGTGCAGGCTTTACGGTCACATCCTTAATTTGTAGCTTTAATAAATTTCTTGAATACGAGCGAATCAACATATCTGAAAACGCTTGTGTAAACCCCTCTTTTTGTTCAGCACTCGCCGTACGCCAATACTTCCCCATCACATAACGCGCCATTTTAGCCGTATCCACATAAGGCAACACATAAACATCGGCAAATGCTTTCACTTTGTCAGGACGCCCTTCTAACTCGGCTCGCTGCTCATTAATTTTAGCCACCAGTTCCAATGATAATACACGAACCATCTCCTCTGGATTGTCTTGAGGAATGGACGCTTGAGCGGGCATAAAAAAAGCCATGCAGGTCATTAAAAAGCCAACCAACCAATATCGTTTATTCATCGTTTGTTTCCTCAATCACTTTCACTAAATTTAACTAAAAACTGCCCAATCAACTCTTCCAACACCATCGCCGACTGCGTCATTTCAATCTCTGAGCCCTGCTCCAACACCTCTTCATCACCACCAGGATCTAAGCCTACATACTGGTCACCCAATAAACCAGAGGTTAAAATAGAGACCGAAGAATCTACTGGCAATTGATTAAACTCCTGATCAATGTTCATATGTACGCGAGCCTTAAAGGAGACGGGATCAATTTCAATCGCTGTAATACGGCCAATCACCACACCACTTAATTTCAATGGTGCACGTGTTTTTAGACCCCCAATATTATCAAATAAAGCACTGACTTCATAAGTTGGACGCTCTTTCCAACCACTGAAATTACTTACTTGAAAAGCAATGTAAGACAGAGCCAGTAGACTCATTAGGACAAAGATCCCAACCCAAATTTCAACCTTCGTTTGTTTTCTCATTATTTTTTTACAACCTTTTCTAAAATGAAACGCTACTTAATTTATTTAATTAAACATGATGGATGTCAAAATAAAATCCAGCCCAAGAATACCCAACGACGAGTGTACAACTGTACGCGTGGTGGCATTACTCACTCCTTCCGAGGATGGGATCGCATTGACTCCCTGAAATAGAGCCACCACCGCAATCAACAAGCCAAACGCCACCGATTTAATCATGCCATTAACAACATCTTCGTGCCAATCCACTTGGCTAGACATCTGAGACCAAAAAGCACCATCATCCACTCCCAGCCAGCTAACCGATACCAAGTACCCTCCAAACACGCCCAGCGCATTAAAAATAAGCACCAGTAAAGGCAGAGCAATCACTACTGCTAAAAACCGTGGTGCATACACAAACTTCAAAGGATCCACGGCCATCATTTCTAAGGCAGAAATTTGCTCTGTTGAGCGCATCAAGCCAATTTCAGCTGTCAAAGCCGACCCTGCTCGCCCCGCAAACAATAAAGCACCTACAACGGGTCCTAACTCTCGCAACAATGAGAGAGCGGTCATACTACCCACCGCTTCTTCGGCATTAAATTCCACCAAAATATTGTAGCCTTGTAAACTCAAAACCATCCCGACAAACAAACCAGCCATTAAAATAATGGGCAAGGATAAAACCCCTGCTACATAAATTTGTTTCATCAATAAATCAACACGCAACAGCGCAGAAGGCATGGCTGAAAATAGTGACAATATAAACAAAAACCCTCGTCCAAATACCGCGACTTTTTCTAAAAAAGTACGTCCTATTTCTTGCATTAAGCTTTGAAAACCGTTCATATCAAGCCACCTTTTTTTCGGCTCGCTTCTAAGTCCTCTGCATAAGAAACACTTGGAAAATGAAACGGCACAGGGCCATCGGGCAACCCCTTAATAAATTGATTAACATAACCCGTTGATTCATGCTGCAGGGTTTCTTTAGACCCCTCAGCAATCAACTTTCCTTCTGAAATCACACAAATATAGTCTGCAATTTGCATCACCTCATCCACATCATGCGAAACCAGCACACTGGTCAAATCTAAACTGTCATTCAGTGTTTTAATCAACTTAACCAACACACCTTTGGTGATTGGGTCCTGGCCCACAAAAGGTTCATCGTAAAAAATCATCTCTGGATCCAAAGCAATCCCTCGTGCCAAAGCCACTCGCCGAGACATCCCGCCCGAAAGCTCCGAAGGCATTAAGTTTTTTGCCCCCCTTAATCCAACGGCCTGCAACTTCATCAATACCAACGCATAAATAACTTTTTCAGGCAGTTTTGTGTGCTCCCTTAACGGAAAGGCCACATTATCAAATACATTTAGATCGGTTAATAAGGCACCACTTTGAAATAACATGCCCATTTTACGCCGTAGTTGATAAAGCTTTTTACGAGAAAGCTGATGAACATTTAACCCTTCAACATACACCTCACCAGAATCGGGTTGTAATTGCCCTGCAATCAGTTTTAATAAGGTGGTTTTTCCACTGCCACTGGGCCCCATGATGGCCGTTATTTTTCCTTTTGGGATAGACAATGTAATGTCGTCAAAAATTTTACGACTACCACGGGAGAATGTAAGGTTTTTTATCTCAATCAAAATTTCTGTTTTTTCCGTCATATTCTCTCTACCCACTCAACAACCCGTATATTTTTCAATACCCCAATAACTCACCAATGGTTTTCAAATTAGCCACTTGCTGCATATCCACTGAATCTCCGCCAACAATAAAGGCCACGGGAATTATATCAGAATCTTCTAATTTTAGATTAGATAGACTCTCAACAAACTCTGTCAATAACTTGGCCTGTTCTTTACCCTCTTTGGGCAATGCCGAAACAAACCCTAAAGGGTTGCCCGACAACCAAACGCCTTCCTTTAGCCACGCCCAACCAGACAAACGATGCTGAGTTGAAACAAGCGTCACAGGCCGTTGCAAAAAAGTAGACAATGTAAATGCCTGCTCACTCCAAACAACAAATCCTAAAACACTCGTTCCTAAAATAGACAAAATCGACTGGAGCTGTAATACTGTTTTTTTATTTTTTACCCCCCCCTCAAACTCATTTTGAAACGCCAAGTAAAAACCAAAATTATCATCCACACTTTCAACAATCGCTTTTATCGTTGTTTGTGACCAAGACAACCATACTTGCTGAGGCACCAACACCACATTAAACTCATTGCTAAAGTAATCTAACCGCCAAGATTCAGGCAAGTCATCTGGGTAAAAATGCCCCAACCACCCTTCATGCTCCCAACCACACGTTCCTATTTGTAGCATTATCAGTCTCGCCATCCTGTACTGCTCTACGATATAAAATGATTTTCATCAAGAACAAACAAAGTATTATACAAAATAAGCTAACTAACCTAACCCCATTCACCCTTTAATTTAAACCCGAGCAAGTCATAACCCAAGACCACACAAGCCATAAAGATTTTTTATTTCGCTTAGACTTCCGCTATAATCGGTTCCAAAATTTTACTTCTCCTAAAATAAGTGATCATTTAAGTTATGGAATCGTCTCTAATCCTCCCTATTGTTGTACTTCTTGTCGGACTTGCACTGCTTGTTTGGAGCTCGGATATTTTTATTGATGGTGCCGCCAGCATCTCGTTACACATGAAAATATCTCCGCTGATTATTGGGGTGGTCGTTTTAGGATTTGGAACCTCCATGCCAGAAATTGTGGTGGCCGTTTTGGCCGCGCTGGATGGCAGTCCAGGACTTGCCATCGGGAATGCCGTTGGTTCCAATATAGCCAACATCGCTTTAGTATTAGGAGTGGCCGCACTGATTGCTCCCATCGTCGTTAAATCGTCTATTTTAAAAAGAGAGTTGCCCATTCTACTGGCTATTTCATTAGGAGCCTATGCACTCGTTTTAGACGGTGAACTCGGCACAATGGATGGCATTATTTTAGTCGTTGCACTTATTTTAACCATGGCTTGGATGATTAAAGCCAATAAAACCATCGATCCAAGCGACCCGCTTGCTCAAGAGACCCTTGAAGAAGTTGGAGAGGCCCCCGAGCTTACCAAGAAAAAAAGCATCATCTTCCTCATCGGAGGCTTAATTGTATTGATGATTAGCGCCAAAATGATGGTTTGGGGTGCAGTAGACATTGCTCAAACCTTTGGTATTCCAGAAGTCGTTATAGGACTCACCATCATTGCCATCGGAACCAGTCTGCCCGAATTGGCGGCTGCCATCGCTGCGGCACGTAAAAATGAAGCCGATTTAATGATTGGTAATATTGTGGGTTCCAACTTATTCAATATTCTTGCCGTTCTCGCCGTACCCGCTCTGCTGGCACCCTCAGTTTTAGAGCCTGAAATTCTATCCATTGACATGCCTGTCATGCTTGGATTTACACTCATTATGCTGCTATTTGCTCTGCCTATAAAAGGCAAAGCCGTTATTAATACCCCCAAAGGGCTTTTACTTACGTTTGGTTTTGTGGCATATTTAGGTGTACTCTACCTAAGAACCACCAGCGCTTAAAAAATAAGGAAGCCCCATGCTCATTTCAGAAGAGATCGCTCAAAAAGCAAAAAAAATTAAACTACTGATTTTAGACGTGGACGGTGTTCTAACCAACAACATGCTCATTTACAGCGAAGATGGTCAAGAACATAAAGCCTTTCATACCCGTGACGGACATGGCATGGTGTTATTACAAAAAAGCCAAGTAGCAATCGCAATTATTACCGGCCGTAAATCCCAACTGGTTACCAACCGAATGAACGATTTAAAGGTAAAGCATGTCTATCAAGGCATTCCCAACAAGCTTCCAACTTTTTTAAAATTAGTCGATGAACTCAACCTCTCTTTAGATGAAATTGCCTACATTGGTGACGATATATTAGACCTGCCTATTTTAATTCGCATTGGTCTCGCCATCACCCCAGCCGATGGCGATGATGAGGTAAAGTCGAGAGTACACTATGTCTCTCCCTTTAATGGTGGCAGAGGTTGCGTTAGAGAGGCGTGTGAAATAATCATGCGCTCACAAGGCACTTGGCAACAACACATGGATTTCTTCTTACGAGAGACCCTCTAAAATAGCTCATGCACTTATCCACCCTTCGTATCTCACTTTTTACCCTAGTACTTGGGCTGGTTTCTCTCTGGGTGATTAATCAAGAGTCAACCCCCTCCTTACCTCTTAGCGCCACGGATAACACATCCGAGCTTTATCAGTGGAGCACAACTCAAAGTACCACATGGGAAATATCCCGTGACCAGCCTGATAAGCAAAATACTATTCAAACCGCCACTTGGCACTATAACGACACCACGAAGCTTAGCCAATTTACCCAGCCCACCATCATCCTAACCACACCCAAAACAACAACCATTATCCGCAGCCAAACAGGTCAAACATTAAACGATGAAGCCGTTCAGCTCTCCGGTAATGTACAAATAACACAGTATTCCCTCTCTGATGACAATACCTTGCAAGACAGCAAGCCAAATACATTAACGACCCAAAACCTAACTTACAATGCAAGCCAAGCAGAACTGTTAAGCCGTGATACAATTACGCTAACACAAACAGGGAGTGTCACCACTGGCGTTGGGCTTTATGCAGACCTAGAATCTGGCCAATTTCAATTAATATCCAACGTAAAGAGCACCTACCAGCCCAATGCATCCACTGCCCCATAAAAAGACCTTCGCCATGCAACAAACCAACATTCAGTCTCGCCCTTTTCTTACCCTCTTTATTGGGTGTTTTTTTGCCCTTATTAGCCTAACAATAAGCCCAGCAAGTCAAGCTAACCCAACCAATCCAATCACCCCCGATGAAGAACAACCCATTCAAATTACCGCAGACCGCTTAGAGGTACAAGAACAAAAAGGCATCAGTACCTACACGGGTAACGTACACATTCAACAAGGTAGCTTAGAGCTGAGTGGCGATACCGTCACCATCCAGCACCCCAACGGGCAACTGCAAACCGTCAAAGCCTACGGTGCCCCCGCTAAGTTCAAACGTTTCAGTCAAGTCGAGCAAGCTTGGTTAACAGGGCAAGCCAACTTAATTCAATACAATACCAAACATAAAACCATCCTTTTATCTGGCAATGCACAAGTCAAGCAACCAGGAAAGCACACCATAACGGGCAGCAATATCTTTTACGATGTCGCCCAACAAACACTCATGGCAAAAGGCAGCAAAGATGGTCAAGGGCGCGTGTCCGTCACCTTTGACCCTGCCCCTCAAAAACAACCCAACTCGCAATCTAAATCGCAACCTGAACAGGAATGATTCATGGCACATTTTTACGCCCGCGGCCTTGCCAAAAGCTATAAAAAAAGACAAGTTGTCACCTCCGTTGATATTGATATTTACAGCGGCCAAGTGGTTGGACTGCTTGGCCCAAATGGCGCAGGAAAAACCACCACCTTCTATATGATGACCGGTCTCGTTCCAAACGATGCGGGTCAAATATTCATTGATGATCAAGAGATCACTCAGCTTCCCATCCACAAACGTGCTAAATTAGGCATTGGCTATTTACCGCAAGAGGCCTCGGTCTTTCGCAAGCTTACCGTCTCTGAAAACATTAATGCCATTTTAGAGATGCGCCCTGAACTCAAGCGAGACCAACGAGCCAACATCTTTCAAAAACTGGTCGATGACCTGCAAATCGGACACATTCTCGACCAACCAGGTCAAGCCCTGTCTGGTGGTGAACGCCGCCGTGTTGAAATCGCTCGTGCACTCGCGATGGAGCCTCGATTTATATTGCTCGATGAACCTTTTGCAGGAGTCGACCCTATTTCCGTAAAAGACATCCAAAGCATTATTTTGCACCTAAAAGAGAAAAACATCGGTGTATTAATTACCGATCACAACGTGCGTGAAATTTTAGGTGTGTGTGACTACGCCTATATTTTGCACAACGGAACCATCCTCGCAACAGGCACACCCAAAGAAATTTTAGAGCACGACGATGTAAAACGCGTCTACCTAGGTGAAGACTTTAAATAAGAAATAAGAATCCATAAATTCAACAAAATAATTTCAGCCATAAATCTCAGTGGTATAATCGAACCTAAGAGTTGGTTTTTTTATAGCCGTTAAAATCGCTAAACAAAACCAATCCACATCGCAAGAAAAATTCAAATAAAGGAGCGATCACTATGCAAATCAACATCACAGGTCATCACGTAGATATCACAGAAGCACTTCGTAACTATACCTCTGAAAAAATGTCTAAACTGGAACGTCACTTTGATCACGTGACCAACGTTCACGTTATCCTAAGCGTTGAAAAAAAGGCGCAAAAAGCAGAAGCCACCGTACACGTTTCTGGTGCTGACCTATTCGCACAAAATCAAACAGAAGACATGTATGCTTCTATTGATGGGTTAATTGATAAACTAGACCGTCAAATCATTAAGCATAAAGAAAAAATCAGCGACCACAACCGTAAATCGGGTGGCGTAAAAAACATGGCTGCAGAAGAAGCTTAACAAGTTCTGAAAGTCAAAATGGCATGCATACAACTATGTATGCCATTAAAAAATTCTCCCCCCCCTACTTCCTACCATCTCCTGCTACAATATAGCCAACGTTAAACCCTTGTACACAGGTGACCAACATGCCAATACGACACTCTGTTATTGAAAAAAGCAAACTTGCAGAACAGCTCTTGCAAGCCGTTGAAAACCAACATACAGAACAAATCTCTGATCTACTCTCTTCACTGGTGCCAGAAGAGATTGCCGAACTGCTTGAATCAACGCCCTACAAAGAGCGACAAGAGTTATGGGATAGCCTTGACAGTGAACAACAAGGGGAGATACTTACTCACACCAATGATGAGGTACGTGCCAAGCTACTCGAATCCTTAAAAACACACGAACTAGTTAAGATAGCCGATGAACTCGAAACCGATGACATCACCGACATTGCGCAATCCTTAGAACCCTCTGCCAAAAAAGCCCTGCTCGACTCACTCGACACCACCGAACGTTCGGCTGTTGAAACCGCCCTAAGCTACCCAGAAGATACCGCGGGTGGTTTAATGAGTACCGATTTTATTGCCATTCGTGCAGACGTCACTCTTGAAGTCGTGCTACGCTACTTGCGCACACTCGGTGAATTACCTGATAGTACCGCAGAGCTGTTTGTTCGAGATCGAGACGACCACTACGTCGGTACACTCAAGCTGACCAGCTTACTCATCAACGACGAAGATACCTTGGTTCAAGAGGTCTTAGAGAGCGATACCCCCGCCATTCAAAGTTACTCATCCGCCAAAGACGTGGCTCATGTGTTTGAAAAAAATGACTTAATTTCTGCCGCTGTTGTCAATGAAAACAATCAAATACTCGGTCGAATCACCATTGATGACGTAGTTGACCTTATTCGAGAAGAAGCTGAACACGCTCAAATGGCCAGTGCCGGTCTGGATGAAGAAGATGATATCTTTGCCCCCGCCACTCGTACGGCAAAACGCAGAACCTTCTGGCTGGGCATCAACCTACTCACCGCCATATTTGCTTCCATCGTTATTGGACTGTTTGATGCCACCATCGAAGAACTAGTCGCCTTAGCCGTTTTAATGCCCATTATTGCCAGCATGGGCGGCATTGCAGGTACACAAACCTCCACCATCGTTATTAGAGCCTTAGCCACCGGAAAATTAGCCAAAAGTAACAGTCGCTCGCTACTCATCAAAGAGACTTCTGTCGGGTTACTCAACGGCATTATCTGGGCAACGTTAACCATGCTGGCAGTACAATTCTGGTTTGAAGACTGGGAACTTAGCCTCATTTTTGGTACTGCAATGATGATCAATCTAGTCGTCGCCGCCTTTGCCGGAGCCATGATTCCACTGATCTTACAACGCATGAAAATAGACCCTGCCCTTGCATCAGGACTCATGCTCACCACCGTAACCGATTCATTAGGATTTTTCGTCTTCTTAGGCTTAGCCACCATCGTATTATTGTAAATAAGGGGCTTTACATAAAAAAAAGGGGGGGGGGGAAAATTTGGCAACACAGTCTCAAGCAAGGGTGACAACACTCGTAATACACTTGAATTCAGCTAAAATTGCCCTTACTATTGGGCTAAATATCAATTTAACCTCTAAGAAAGAGAAATCATCATGCCTAAACACCAATTAAAATACCTTGGAACCGCTGCACTCATTGCAACACTCGGGTTAACCTCCGCCTGTACCAATACAGGGCAAACCCGAGAAAGCGATAAAAATGCCATTACCATTGTCGGCGCCATTGGCGGAGCACTGGCCGCCAACGCACTAGGGGTGGATGATAATGTGGCTAAAGTCGCCATTGGTGCTTTAGCAGGTTACACTGCACGCTCTGTCTTTGACCAAGTAAACCAAGAAACCGCTTCCGACCCTAATACCGATGTAGAAGCCGTTAAAATAGGCAACCAAGAGTTTATTCAAGTGAACGTTAAAAACGTTAATTTTCACTCTGGCTCGGCTGAGCTAGACCCCTACGAATTGAGCCGTCTTGCCCCTGTATTAAACGTACTGAAAACACACCCCAATACCCGTGTACATATTGAAGGGCATACTGATTCGGATGGCAGCAAAAGTTACAACCAACAACTGTCCGAAAATCGTGCAAAAAATGTGGCTTTTTACCTCATGGACAACGGCATCACACCAGACCGAATTAAAACCTACGGTTACGGAGAAGAGCGTCCTATCGCAAGCAACACCACCCCAGAAGGAAAACAACAAAATCGCAGAGTGACTTTTTTAATCAGTGAAATTTAAAAAAGTTCACGGCCATTTTTCCTAAAATCATGAGTCAAAATGGCCGTGGCTCATTTTTTAATTCAGCCCAATATTCTTCTAATTTTTTCTTATCCGTTTTTTCTCTCTCATTTTTTACAAATGATTAAGCCCTCACCTTCCACATTGCATGATATAGTAATTACAATAAAATAATACGTATCAATACATCAATTAAACCTGTTCTTTATTGGAGGAAAGATGGTTAAAACAACGCAAATTTTATGGCAAACAGCTGGGCAAAACCTACCCTCTTTAGGGTCTAAAGCTTTAATCGACATTTCCGATGGCGATACCCCTAACATTCGCATGCCCATTCGTATGCTTTCTATTGATACACCAGAGGTCACTGCACGCTCTTTAAAAGGTGCCGCTAAGGTAGATAAAAAATTTAAACAGCTCGCTCAATGGATGAAAGAAGGAAAAGCCCCCGTCTCTGAAGCCTTTCAAGCGTATATATTGCCTAAACTCGAAAACATAGAGGCCGGCACACTACAGTACACACAAGGCAAAGAAGCCAGTGCTTACTATCAAGCCAAAGCAAAAACACGACTTGTGAAACCTAACGGTAAAAAACCAAGAAAATTATTTACTCGAGTGGCCACCCCTCCCTTTGATCATTACGGACGTTTACTTGCTTATGTAGCTCCCTCTTATAGCCGTACAGAACGCAAAAAAATGACTCGTCTTGAGCGCGCAACGTTTAATCTTGATATGGTTGCAAGTGGCTGGGCGGCTCCTTTTATTATTTACCCTAATATTCCAGGCGAACTAGACCTTCCATTATTCATCGAAGTGGCCGTCAATGCCAAAGCGCTTAACAATGGGCAATATAAAGAAAACCTATCACTCCCTGGCTACGAATATCGGATGTGCGAAAAACTCTACCGCATTACCAAAAAATTGGTTGCAGGAGAGAGCCTCTCTTACTCGTCCCAGCTTGCATGGCGTAGCCGATATTGTGCGGATATGCGAGATCGCCGTTTATTAGGACCCGAAAATTATTTCGTCATACCCGAGGAATATCGCTTATGGATCTGGCCTAACGATGTACAAGAAGCCATTGAAAAGCTTAATCTTGTGCCATTTAACATTTAAAAAACCTTTTGGCTCCAACAAATAACGAGCCAAAAGGCCAACTTACTCATAAACTCCTTAAACGATTACAAATACATTCCGATAAGGGGGGGGGAAAAATTATTTTGTTTCGTTATAAAAGCTTTATAATTCCCTTTACCAAAATTAAATGCTTATTAAATACTTATTTACAGAGACTATCAGGAATGCGCTTTACCCTATTTTTTAAACTTTTGAGTATATCCATACTCTCTTTCACGCTATCGGCTTGTTTTGAGCCTCCCTATAACAACTTAACCAATGAACAACTCAAAATAATGCTTAAGCAAGGTATTCCCATTTACGATGTGCGCCGCCCAGAAGAGTGGCGAAAAACTGGCGTGGTGCAAGGAAGTCAATTACTCACGTTTGTGGATAAAAGTGGACGACTGAAGCCTGACTTTTTGCCTCGATTCACCGCTGAAACCGATAAAAATAAACCCGTTATCTTAATCTGTCGTACAGGAAACCGAACCGATACACTCGCTCGTTATTTAGTTGAAAAACTTGGCTACACACAAGTGTATAATGTGCGCGATGGCATCACTCGATGGATTGCAGAAAAGCTGCCCGTTGTTCGCCCTTAAGAATAAAACATACGAGACCGTTACATGAATCAAACATCACCTAGCACCATTCCCACCCACAAGCCCCGTCCAATGGTTGACCTATTGGTCAGCATCGTAATCCCATCGGTCATCCTCATGAAACTCAGTGGCGAGCAAGACCTAGGTGCCACAGGTGCGTTAATTACCGCACTGGCATTTCCCATTGCGTG
Organism: Thiomicrorhabdus sp.; assembly: GCA_015487015.1. Lineage (GTDB taxonomy): Bacteria > Pseudomonadota > Gammaproteobacteria > Thiomicrospirales > Thiomicrospiraceae > Thiomicrorhabdus. The sequence continues at coordinate 872 of WFQP01000033.1, read as the reverse complement.
GGGAATGTACGAGCTGGTAAAGTTTCGTAAATTTAACTTTATTGCTCTGCTTGGCTTAATCAGCGTACTGCTTACGGGTGGAATAGGTTTATTAGAACTGGATACACAATGGCTCGCCATCAAAGAAGCAGCGATTCCGGGTATTATTGGATTAGCGGTCATTATTTCCACCAAAACCCGCTACCCTCTGATTAAAACTTTAATCTACAACCCTAAAATTATGCAGGTTGAAAAAATAGAAAAGAGATTAAAAGAGTCAGACAATACCCAAAAATTTGAAGCACGCTTACTTATGGGAACCTACTTACTAGGGGGCACCTTCTTCTTCTCCGCCGTAATGAACTATATTCTAGCCACATGGATTGTCGTTAGCCCAGCAGGCAGTGCCGAATTTAATGAAGAACTAGGCCAACTGACTCTATTAAGCTACCCAATGATTGCCATTCCCTCCATGATTATGATGATGGCTATTTTTTACTTTTTATGGCGCACCATCAATGGCTTAACAGGGCTTAAAATGGCGGAAGCCTTTAATAACGTAGAGCAGCCTGAAAAGAAAACTGATTAACATTCCTAGAGAATCATAAGGGGGGGGAAAATATTTTAACGCGCCCATAACTCAGATGAATTACGGTTTCTACCACGCTGAACACAAGTTATCAACAAGAAGCTTTGATCCCTTTTTTTCGATCGAGGCTGATTTAATGCGTGCCAGTCAACAAGCCTGCTACGCTTAAATCGTCATCTATTTCTGGCCAGTGAATACCATCGCCATCACCGAGTAATTCCCAGTTAGCAAGCTGTAAAGGTGTTGCTTGTGATAAGCGCGGAAACCAGACTAATGGAGCAGAAATTGTACGGCCGTCAAGTAG